>JBJEWG010000067.1:0-3353 GCA_051884935.1 Kiritimatiellia bacterium
TCTGCTGGTCGGCGAAGAGGCGCACGATCTTCATGATGCGCTCGCGCTTCTTCGTGCGTGGATTGAAGGCGTTGGCGCCCTTCTTCAGCACGCCCGAGTAGACGCGCACGAAGTAGAGCCGACCGACGTAGGGGTCCGTCGCGATCTTGAAGACGAGCGAGGTGAGGGGCTCCTTCGCGTCGTGCTGGCGCGTGACCTTGTCGCCGCTCTTCAGGTCGGTCGCCTCCACCGGCGGGCGGTCCGTTGGCGCGGGCAGATACAGCCCAATGGCGTCGAGCAGAGGCTGGATGCCCTTGTCCTTGAACGCCGTGCCGCACAAAACGGGCACGAACTGGCCCGCGAGGACGAGGCGGCGGATGGCGCCGCGCAGCTCATCGGCCGTGAGGTCGCCGTTTTCGAGGTAGGCCTCCATCACGCCCTCGTCGAGGTCCGCGACCTTCTCGCAGAGCTCGGCGCGGGCAAGGTCGGCGTCGTCCTTCAACTCGGCGGGGATATCGCTCACGGTGAAGGTCTTGCCCTCGCTGGCCTCGTCGTAGATGATGCCCTTCATTTCGAGCAGATCGACGACGCCCTTGAAGGAATCTTCCTTGCCGATTGGAATCTCGATCGGAGCCGCGTTCGCCTTGAGCTTCTCGCGGAGCTCGTCCACCACGCGCGCGAAGTCCGCGCCCATGCGGTCCATCTTGTTGACGAACGCGATGCGCGGCACATGGTAGCGGTCCGCCTGGCGCCACACCGTTTCGCTCTGCGGCTGAACGCCGCCCACGGCGCAGAACACGCACACGGCACCGTCGAGCACGCGCAGGGATCGCTCGACCTCCATCGTGAAGTCCACGTGGCCGGGCGTGTCGATGATGTTGATCGCCCAATCCCGCCACGAGCAGGAAATGGCGGCGGACTGGATGGTGATGCCGCGCTCCTTCTCCTGGATCATGAAGTCCGTGGTCGTGTCGCCCTCATGGACCTCGCCGGTCTTGTGAATCTTTCCGGTGTAGAAGAGGATGCGTTCGGTCGTCGTAGTCTTACCCGCGTCGATGTGGGCGACGATGCCGATGTTGCGTACATTCGAAAGTGTGCTATCCGACATAAGTTCGAGGATTATATCATATCGCGGTTGAATGGTGACGGCCGAAAGGGGACTGGCGCGCCAAGTCGGCCAGCTCCGCGCGGCGACGGTAGACGGCGATCCGGGTCTGTCCATACGTCCGATCCCGGCAGAGGTCCCACAGCGGCGACGCATCGGGCGTCTGGTGGCTTTTCATTTCGGCGATGAAGAGTCCGTTCGGCTTCACGATGTTTCGCTCCGCCAACTGGGCGAGCACCCGCGCATACCCCTGTTCGACACCCAGCGCGTAGGGAGGATCGGCGTAGGCGATGTCGAAACTGGAGTTCGACTGGGACGCAAGCCATGCGTAGACATCTGCGCGGACAATGTTGCAGCGGGATGAGGCCCCGAGTTGCACCGCATTCGCCTGGATGCAGGCCAGATGGCGCGGGGCGAGTTCGACGAGTGTCGCCCGCGCGGCGCCACGCGAAAGTGCCTCGAAGGCAACCGCGCCAGACCCCGCGAACAAATCAAGAAACACCGCTCCGGCGAGTTCGAACTGCAACATCGAGAACAGAGCCTCGCGCACACGATCCTGTGTGGGCCGAACCGCATCCCCCGACGGCACGCGCAGGTTCCGCCCTTTCCAGTCTCCTCCGGCAATCCTCATCCGAACACCTCCTCCGGCACGCGATCAAAGCGCCGCGCCAACGTCTTCCCTGCACGGACAACGTCGCGTCTCGACCAATCAACCGCCACGTCGCGACTTCAACATCTTGAGAAACGCGGCGGCGGCGGCGACTTCCGCAGCAGACTTTGAGACGGCCGTGGCCTCTGCGGACCCGAGGCCCCGCACGCTCACACGCACGGTGACGACAGGTTCGTGTGCCGCCCCCATGACTTTAAGAATCTCATAGACCGGCTGTTGCGGCGGGTGGCAGGCCTGTGCCTGCGTCTGGAGAAAGCCCTTCGGATTGGCGTCCCATTCATTGAACTCTTCGTTGAAGGGCAGGTCCAGCCGAGAGAAGAACGCGCGCGCGGCGGCGAGGCCACCATCCAGCCAAATTGCACCCATCAATGCCTCTAGAGCGTCGGCCAGCAGTTTCGCGTGCGGCGGAATCTCATGGGCGCCGACATTGCGCTTCAGCCATCGGCGGATATCCAGCTTCTCCGCGGCGGCGGCAAGCACCACGCCGGAAACAAGATGGGTGCGACGAACCGTGAGCAGTCCTTCCTGATCGTTCGGATTCCGCGCGTAGACAGAATCCGCCGCAAGAAGCCCGAATACGGCATCACCCAGAAACTCAAGGCGCTGGTTGTCCTTCGCCTGTGGGTCCACCATGCGAACTGACGGAGTCGAGAGAGCCAGATCGAGAAGAGCCGTGTTCTTGAACGTATAGCCAATGCGCGCTTCGAGTTCGGACATATCATCACCTAATGGAACTTCCCGACCAGCCGAGTTTGCGGTTCAACACAACATAGGGGTCATATCCCTCAAGCTCAATCAGCGGAACGCCAACGGCCGACTTGGCGACGTGCAAGCTCTCAGCTCCCGTCAACGTACCCAAAGACGCTCCATCTGCGAAAACCTCCAACGTCTCCGCGCCCGGACGCACACAAAGTCGCACGGAAAGTGTGGAGGAATCAGGAATCACAAGCGGGCGCGACGTCAGCGCATGGGGACAAATCGGCGTAATGACAAGCGACTGGGAATCGGGAAGGAGAATGGGTCCTCCCGCGGCGAGGGAATAGGCCGTCGATCCCGTCGGCGTGGCAATGACGAGCCCATCCGCGAAAAACGAAGTAGCCGGCCGATCATCAACCGCAAGTTCAATCACGGCGGCGTGCCCCGAAACACCACGTGAAACAACAACCTCGTTGAGCGCAATCCGATCGCGAACCGATAACGCAGTTCGATTGGAAATCGTAAAGGCATTGGCCCGCAACGCGCGAATCGCATCATCGAACCGAGGAGTCTCCACTCCCGAAAGATAGCCAAGGGAGCCAAGATTCAATCCAAGAAGCGGAATACCCGGGAAACGGTGAACGGCGGACAGCATAGTGCCATCGCCGCCGAGCACGACGACGGCATCAGGCGATTCATCCTCAACCTGAAGCCCGATCTCGGTAGCCCAAGAAACGAGCCGGGCACACGCATCGCGCGCGCCCGACTTGTCGCTGTTGACATGAAACGCTATTCTCTTCACGGAAATCCGGGTCAGCGTTGAAGAGGCCTGATGAATAAAAAACAAAAGAGCCGGCGGCGTCCTACTCTCGCACGGGCGAGTCCCGCACTACCCTCGGCGAT
>JBJEWG010000068.1:0-17872 GCA_051884935.1 Kiritimatiellia bacterium
CAGACGCTCGATCTCGCCCCGCGCCGTGACGAGGCGGTTCGTGCGGCGCGGGTCCGCGGCCTGTTCCTCAAGCGAGCGGAGATCGAGCGACGAGATGCCGGCGGCGCCGCTCTTCCGGTCGCCGGGCTCGCGCCGCGCGTCGTTCACGTACTCGCGCCCCAGCACGGCATTCTTCGGCAGCCCCACGTCCGTCGGCATTACGTCGTCCTCCACCAGCCCCACCGTCACGAACACGATGATCTCCTTCTGCACCTTCTGGCGCGTCTTCCCGCCGAAGAGCTTGTTGCCGATCCAGGGGCAGTCCCGCAGCCAGGGGATGCCGCTGTCGATCTGCACCTCCTGCGTCCGCGAGAGGCCACCGATCACCGCCGTCATGCCGTCCTTCATCGAGAAGTCCGTCACGAGCCGCTGCACGTCGATGATCGGGTACTTGCTGGAATAGGTGTCGGACTTCAGGTCGGACGACGTGCCGGCCGTGACGAACTGCCCGCCGAGCGCGGCGGAGTCCGACGTCAGCGAGCTGATGGTCGGCACGATCGAGACGTTCACCAGGCCGTCCTCGCCCACGCGCGGCGTCACCTCAAGGGAGAGCCCCCAGCTGAAGAAGGCCTCCTTCGCGAACATCAGCTGGTCCTCGCCCGGAATCGCCGCCATCTTCATGTCGAGATCGACGGACTCGTTGTTGTTGTTGATCGTCTTCTTGGCGGCGATCGTCACGTTGGGGTACTTCGTCGTCATGTCCACGGTGGCCTTCCGCCCGCTCGCGACGATGATCTTCGGGTTCGAGAAGACCCGCGTGTCGTTCTCGCGCTCCAGCGCGCTCAGCGTCAGGCTCATCTGGTTGAAGTCGAGCGTGCCCGTGAAGTGCGAGATGGAGCCGTCGGACCCGCCCTTGAACGTCCCCGACGAGCTGGAGACCGTGCCGCCCGCCAGCGAGTAGGAGGTGTGCTCGTATTCGCTCCCGCCCGTCGTCTTGGTGTAGTTCTGCACGCCCCTCCCGACGTCGTACGAGTCGATTCCCATTCCCATCTTGGCGGTTCCCGTCATCCCCTCCAGCATCGTCCAGTCGATGCCCAGCCGGTGCATCGCCGTGTTGCCGAGCTCGACGAACCGCACCTCGATGTAGACCTGGCGCGGCGCGACGTCGATCTCCCTGATCACCTTCTCGCAGGAGTCGAGCACCACCCCCGGCGCCGTCACCATCACCGTGTTCGCGTCCACGAAGGCCTGCGCGATCTTGCTGATCTTCCACGGCAGCCCGAAGTCCCCGCTCCACGTGTTGTTGAACCGCTCGGCGACCTCCGTCGCGGAGACGTGCCGCAGCCTGAACGTGCGCGTGTCGATGCGGCGCTGCCGCTCGGCCTCCATCGACTTCTCGGCGGCGTCGTTCACGGACTTCACCGCCACGGCCACGGCGTCCAGCGCGGCCTTCTGGATGAGGTTGGTCGTCGCCTCGTCGGGCGGCGGCGGCGCCACGACCTCGTTCGTCGCCCCCATCGCGACCACCGGCGCGTTCGTGGCGGCCGGGGCGTCGAGCGTCGGGCAGAGATTCGTGGCGGGCACCAGCGCGAACGACATCTCGTTCGTCACCTGCACGAAGAACGCGGCGACGTTCGTCACCGCCGGCGCCGCCAGGGCCCCGTCGTCGCCCGCCCACGCGAACCCGCAGCATCCGAGCCAGCAGATCGCCGCGGCCTTCAGTGTCGTCCTCATTCCGCCTCTCCTTTCCACCCGCCCGGAGCGGGCTCTCAGCCCCTCAGCGCCTCGTAGGCGCGCCCCACGCGCAGAAGCGTCTCCTCCCGATAGGCGTCGCCGATGAACTGCACGCCCACCGGCATCTTCGTATCGGCCGTGAAGCCCGTCGGCACGCTCATCGAGCAGTTGCCCGCCAGCGCGCTCGGGATCGTGAAGAGGTCGTTCAGGTACATCGTGAGCGGGTCCTGCGTCGCGCCGATCTTGAAGGCCGGCGTGGGCGCGACGGGCGTCAGCAGCACGTCCACCTTCTGGAACACCTGCTCGAAGTCGCGGCGAATGAGCGTGCGCACCTTCGAGGCGCGCCCGTAGTAGGCGTCGTAGTAGCCGCTCGACAGCACGTACGTGCCCATGATGATGCGCCGCTTGACCTCCGGCCCGAACCCCTCCGCGCGGCTGCGCGCGTAGAGGTTGAACACGTTGTCGCTCTTCGCCGAGCGGTGCCCGTAGCGCACGCCGTCGAAGCGCGCGAGGTTCGCGCTCGCCTCCGCCGGCGCCACCACGTAGTAGACCGCCATCGCGTACTCGGTGTGCGGCAGCGACACCTCCACCAGCTCCGCCCCCGCGCCCGCGCACGCCCGGATCGCCTCCTCCGTGAGGCGCTTGACCTCGGGGTCGAGGCCGTCGATGTAGTACTCCTTCGGCAGCCCGATCCTCACGCCCTTCAGGGAGGCCCCCTCAAGCGCCTTCACGTAGTCCGGCACCGGCTCCCTCGGCGTCGTGCCGTCCATCTCGTCGTGCCCCGCGAGCGCCTGCAGCAGAATCGCCGCGTCCTCCACGCTCTTCGTCATCGGCCCCACCTGGTCGAGCGAGCTCGCGAACGCCGTCACGCCGAACCGGCTCACGCGCCCGTAGCTCGGCTTGAGCCCCACGCAGTTGCAGAAGCTCGCCGGCTGGCGGATCGACCCGCCCGTATCCGTGCCGAGCGCCGCGATGCAGAGGTCGCCGCCCACCGCCGCCGCGCTGCCGCCCGAGCTGCCGCCCGGCACCCGCGTCGCGTCGTAGGGGTTCACCGTGCGCCCGAGCGCCGAGTTCTCCGTGGAGGACCCCATCGCGAACTCGTCCATGTTCACGCGCCCCGCGCAGATGAAGTCGTGCACCTTCAGGTTCTTCACCACCGTCGCGTCGTAGGGGCTCACGTAGCCTTCGAGGATCTTCGACGCGCACGTGCAGGGCTGCCCCTTCACGTTGATCAGGTCCTTGATCGCGATCGGCACCGCCTTCGGGTTCGCGCGGGCCGCCGCGAGCGCCCCCTCCTCGTCGAAGGTCAGATACGCCCCGATCCTCGGGTTCTCGGCGTGGTAGCGGTCGATCACGGCCTGGACGAGCTCCACGCTCGTGAACTCGCCCTTCGCCAGCCCCTCCCGGGCCGCCTTCACACCCAGCCTGTACAGTTCGCTCACGACTCCGCCCCCTCCACGATCTTCGGCAGCATGAATTCGTCGCCCGTGCGCGCCGGCGCGTTCGCCAGCGCCTCCGCGCGGTCCAGCGACGGACGCACCACGTCCTCGCGGAACGCATTCACGATCTCGCGGCCGTGCATCGTCGGCGGCACGCCGTCCACGTCCACGGACGATATCTTCTCGACGTACTTCACGATGGTCTCAAGCTGGGGCTGGAACACGGCCTTCTCCTCCTCCGTCAGTTCCAGCCGCGCCAGTTCCGCCACATAGGCGACATCAATGGTGGGCTTGTTCATAGGTGCGGCATTATAGCACAATCCGTCCCCGCGCGGGACTTAGAAGAAGCAGAACGGCTGATGGACCACGAGCGCCGGCGCGCCGGCGCGCCGCAGCGTGGCCGTGGCGTCGTAGCGTCCCTTCGGGTAGGGCGGGCGCTTGATGGAGAGCGTCTTCGTCCAGTGCCCGCCCGCCGGCAGGTCGATCTGCACCTTGCCGAGGTTCACGCTCCAGTCCTTCGGCATCTCCGTCACCTCCAGCTCGCCCTTCAGCGGCGCGTCGAGCGGCGCGTTCACGTCCAGCGTGAGCGTGCGGCCGTTCGGCGCCACGCGCAGCGAGAGCCCCGGGCTGAGCGCGGAGGGGATCGTCAGCGGGATCGGCTGCTGGTCGTAGCCCGAGGTCCACATCGTGATGCGCGAGCGGTAGGAGGGATCGCGCATCAGCGTCACGCGGCGGTCCATCGCCGGGATGTCCGTCGTGTAGATGCGCACCTCGCCCCTCCGCGCCACGACGATCTCCTCGCGCCAGTCGCCGAAGAGGTCCGCCACCATCGAGCACCCCGGCACGCGCGCCACGAGCGTCCCCGCGTGGTCCCTCATCCCGCCGGCCTGGTACACCTCGCGCTGCAGGTCCGCGTCCCAGAATGCGTTGCGCACGCCGTTGCCGTAGCGGAACGTGCAGTTCGTGTAGGCGGCGAGCAGCGTGCCGTCCGCCGCGTAGAACCAGCGGTTGTCGCTCTGCGGGTGCGTGTGCTGCTTCGTGCTGCCGCTCTGATCGACCTCCTGCCCGTAGACTTCGAGCCCGGGGTGTGCCGGGTCGAGGTCCGCGCAGATGCCGCACCCGTGCACGTGGCGCGTCGGCGTGGGCAGCTTCCAGATCTCCTCGCCCGTCACGGGGTTGGCCATGAAGATGCCGCCGCCCTTCGGCTGGCGCGTCTCGTAGATGAACGCGAGCTCCATGCCGGGCCGCTTCGGGTCGATGTCGCCGTAGTAGTGCGCATCGGAGTGGCCGTGCCCGTTGCACCACAGCACCGTGCCGTCGTGGTCCAGCGTCAGCGAGCCGATCAGCACCTCGTCGCACCCGTCGCCGTCCACGTCGTTGCAGAGGCACCCGTGGTCGCCCTGCCCCCGGAACCTGCGCGGCATGAACTCGTTGTTGAACCGCCACACGCGCTCCAGCGCCGTGCCGTTGAACGCATATGCGTCCACGATCATCTTGCCGTAGGTGCCGCGCTCCATGATCACGCACGGCGTCCGCCCGTCCAGATAGGCCACGGCCAGCTGGTTGCGGGAGTTGAAGTGGTTGTAGTCGTCCACCGGGTCCGGCGCGCCGCGCGGGATCCACGGCGTCTGCGCGCGCACCTCGCCCGTGAGGCCGTCGAACACCGTGAGGAACTCGGGCCCCGCCATCACGCGCCCGTCGCGGTCGCGGTAGTCCGGCGTGAGGGGCGCCGTCTTCGCCACCACCTCCGCCTTCCCGTCGCCGTCGAGGTCCACCACCACGAACGGCGAATACCAGATGCCCAGCTCGATGTTCCACCCCATCTCGCGCCGCCACAGGAACCTGCCCGTCGAGGTGTAGGCTTCGAGCTTGTAGGTGCCCTCGGCCGGCTTCCACACCAGGTCCCACGGGTCCGTGCCGCCGCTCGGCGTCTTCACCACGAAGTCATACGCCCCGTCGCCGTCGAGGTCGCCCACGGCGACTGCCCCGATCGTCGCGTTCGTGTCCGCGAGGGGGATGCTGATGTACGGCGTGTCGGGCGTCCGCACGCTCCGCACCGCCGTGAACGATGTGCCGTCCACGGAGTACTGCGCCGCCGCGTTCGTGTACCCCGGCAGGAAGCAGTCGCTCGTCTGGACGATCGGCGCGGCGTTCACCTTCTCCACCTTCCCCTCCACCTTGCGCCAGAGGTCGAACGCGCGGTCCTTCGCGTCCGTCTCCAGCATCCGCCAGCCCACGTACGTGCCGCGCTCCGTCACCGTCGCCACCACCCCTCGGTCCATCCGCTCCGTCACGCGCCCCTCGCGCGCGCGCGCGCCCTTTACATCAGGGCGTCGGTCGGCGTGCACCGCCAGCTTGTAGGCGAGTTCAAGCGTCTCGCCCTTCGCGAGCTTGAGCGGGGCGGTGTAGACGGGGGACGGGTTGACCATCCGCTTGTCGGGCCAGATGTAGAACCTGCCGCTGGCCGGCGCCTTGAGCTGCGTGAACGTCACGCCCTCGCCGCTCGCCGGGTCGGAGAGGTCGAGGAACGTCGTCTCCGCCCCCGTGCAGGCCGCCGGCGTCGTCCCCCCCGCATAGCCCCTCACCGCGAACGCCTTCGCCGCCTCGGAGTCGAGCCGCAGCGTGGCCCCCGCGTAGCCGCCGCCCCACTGCCCCTTCGCCACGTCGCCGTGCGGCGGCGTGCGGCCCAGCGTCGCGTCCGCCCGCGCCGTGAACGTGTGGCGCACCGTGATCACATACCCCCCCTTCGGGTCCGGCGGGTCGATGGTGATCGTGCGGTCCTCCGTGAGCACGGGCTCCCGCTCGCCGCGCGGACCGTATTCGAGCTTCAGGTCCACCACACAGTCCAGCCCCTCCGTCCGCACGTTCTTCTTCACCACGCGCGTCGCGCCGGCCGGCTCCGCCCCCTGCCGCCCCTCGTCCGCGGGCTCCCAGTAGTTCACGCCGTTGATGAACTTCCACGAGAACCAGTAGCCGAGATGCCAGAAGTGGTCCTTCGGACGCAGGTCCGTGAGCGTCTTCCCGCTCGGCAGCGCGAGCGGATGGAAGAAGGGCCGCCCCTCCGGCGTGTCGAGTTCGAGGTTCCAGAGCGTCGCGCCGTTGCGCGTCATCTTCACGCCCGTGGCGGTCTGCTCCAGCTTCGACTGGCGGAAGATCATGATAGCCTCGTCCGTGCGGCGGCACTTCGGCTCGCGCGCGATGAGCTCGTTGATGATCGCGCCCACGTTGTGGTTCGCGTAGCGCCGCCGCTCGCGCGTGACGGCCGGCACGAGCCGCCCGCCGCGCAACTTCGGGTCCGCCACCCACTCGTCGTCGCCCGCGTCCCCCACCATCCGGTAGATCCCCCGCTCCAGCTCGAAGTAGCGCTCGGGACCGTACACGGCGGCGAGCACCGTCGCCTCGTCCCACGCCATGCGCCCCCCCTCCTCCTTCTCCTCGATCTTGCCCGTGCGCACGGCCTCGCGGCTCGGCAGCGACCACTGGAAGACGTCCTTCACGGGGTTGCGGTAGGCGTAGTCCGTCTCCGCCACCACACGCCCCGCGTAGATGTTGCGCCCCAGGTCGAAGTCCGAGAAGTAGATCGGCGTGGGCCACTGCTCAAGGGCGATCTTCGAGGAGGCCGCGTCGTGCATCGAGTTGTATTCACGCCCCTTCGGCCCCTTGCACGCCATCGCGTACCACGCCGTCACTTTGCGCTTCACCAGCTCGCGCCCGGAAAGCGGCGAGTACTGGTCGCCCTTCGTCTCCAGGAGCCGCCGCATGTTCGTGAGGAACCCCACGGAACAGAAGACCACGCTCTTGTCCGGCGCCGCCGCCAGCGCCTTGCGGTAGACCTCGTTCGCGTCCGGCGCGTCGTTCGAGTTCGGGTGCTTCACCCACTCCGCGTACTCCTTCGCGAGGCGCACGTACTTCGCGTGCCCGGGACGGTTCGGGTGCTTGACGAGGTTGGGCACGCCGATCACCCCCAGCTCCTTCGAGCACCCCACCGGTATCTCCGGCCGCCCGTAGAACGCATTGAGGATCTCGACCGCGGCGACGGACTGGTTGTCGCGCGTGCAGGTGGCCATCGCGAGAATCTCGCACCGCCCCTCGTCCGCAAGCGCGTGGAGACACGCCATCGCCCCCACGTCGTCGTAGTCCTCCACCATGTCGGTGTCGAAGATGATCTTGGGCACTGCGGCGAAACCGCCGAACACCGCACAGGCGACAATCGCGAGAAGTAGTCTTTTCATGATGCGGACATTATACCACATCCCCCCCCCCCCACCTTGTCCTTCCCCTTCGCTGCCCCCGCCGTCCGAATGCCCAACCCCGAAGTATGGCGACCGCCCCCTTGCCTCTCAGTTTTGAGTTTAAACTCCGAGCGTTCGCACTGCTCAACTGCTCACACTGTTCAATTACTCAACTGCCCAACTGCCCGCCCTGCTCAACTGTCTAACTACTCGCACCGCTCAACTGTTCACACTGTTCAACTGTCCAACTGCCCGCACTGTCTAACTGCCCGCACTGCTCAACTGTCTAACTGTTCGCACTGTTCAACTGCTCGCACTGTGCCGAATTGACACACTATCCGCAAAGATGTGCCATATTGACCCATCGGGGACCTCTTACCGACATCCTGCCGTTCCGTTACCGACATCCTGCCGGAGGGTCGCTGGACCCTAAGCCCGAGGGTAGCCCTACCCTCCGGCAGGGGGCTGCGCTACACAAGGCCGGGGTGTTGCGCATCAGACCACCTGGGTGTGCGGTGCAGATGGCCGGATCCCTGCTATGCCGATGACCGACCCCGAGTTGTGCCGATGACCGACCCCGAGTTATGCCGATGAGCCGACCCGAGTTATGCCGATGACCGACCCCGAGTTGTGCCGATGACTCGACCCGAGTTATGCCGATGAGCCGACCCGAGTTATGCCGATGACCTATCCCTTATACTGCCTATTCCTTAATATATACGTAGACAAGAGGCCAAACCCCTATTTAAGTCAAATAAAAGTCGTTGAAGAGGCGCAAAGCATCAGGCGGTTCGTTAGAACCGCCCTTTGCAAACGCTCGGAGTTTCTTTTCCCCCAGCCTCGGAGTCCTTTGCAAACGTTCGGAGTTTCAAGCCGCGTCGCGTCCCGTACCGCCGAGGGGACGGCGGCCACCTTCCAAACGCCCACGGCATGTGGTATACTATCCGCCGTATTTGAGCAAGGATTCTGGCACCATGTGGAACTATTCTGAAAAGATGATGGATTACTTCCGCAACCCGCGGAACGTCGGCACAATTGAACACCCGGACGGCACGGCGACGGTCGGTTCGCTCGCCTGCGGCGACGCCCTCACCTTCCAGTTCAAACTCGGCCCCGACGGACGCATCGCCGAGGCGAAGTTCCAGACGTTCGGCTGCGCAAGCGCCATCGCCTCCTCCTCCGCCCTCACCGAGATGGTGATCGGCAAGACGCTCGAAGAGGCCTCCAAGATCACCAACAAGGAGATCGCCGACTTCCTCGGCGGGCTGCCCCCCCAGAAGATGCACTGCTCCGTGATGGGCCGCGAGGCCCTCGAAGCCGCCATCAAGAACTTCAAGACCGGCGAGAACTCGGACCGCAACCTTGAGGACACGATGCTCTGCACCTGCTACAACGTCTCCGAGAACGAGGTGCGCCGCGTGATCACGGAGAACTCCCTCACCACAGTCGAAGAGGTGACGAACTTCACGAAGGCCGGCGGCGGCTGCGGATCGTGCAAGGCGAAGATTCAGAAGATCCTGGACGAGATCAACAACTCCTAGGCCACCCCCATGAACATTGGCTTCGACAACGAGAGGTACCTCTCCGAACAGTCCGAGGAGATCCGCCGCCGCGCCGAGCGCTTCGGCAAGCTCTACCTTGAGTTCGGCGGCAAGCTGATGAACGACCTGCACGCGGCGCGCTGCCTGCCGGGCTACGACCCGAACGTGAAGCTGCGCCTCCTGCAGTCCCTCAAGGACCAGGCCGAGATTCTGATCTGCATCTACTCCGGCGACATCGAGCACAAGAAGATGCGCGCGGACTTCGGCATCTCCTACGCCGACGACGCGATGAAGCTGATCGACGACCTGCGGGGCCTCGGCCTGCTCGTGCGGGGCATCGTCATCACCCGCTACGCCGGCCAGCCCGCCGCGCGCCAGTTCCGCCAGCGCCTCGAAAACCGCGGCGTGAAGGTGTGGTTCCACTACGTCACGCAGGGCTACCCCGCCGACGTCGCCACGATCGTCTCGGACGACGGCTACGGCAAGAACGACTACGTGCCCACCGAGCGGCCGATCGTGGTCGTCACGGCCCCCGGGCCCGGCTCGGGCAAGTTCGCCACCTGCCTCTCGCAGATCTACCACGAGTCCCGCCAGGGCCGCAGGGCCGGCTACTCGAAGTTCGAGTCGTTCCCCGTGTGGAACATGCCGCTCGAACATCCCCTCAACGTCGCCTACGAGGCCGCCACGATCGACCTCAAGGACTTCAACATGATCGACCCGTACCACCTGCAGGCGTACGGGACCACGGCGGTGAACTACAACCGCGACGTCGAGGCCTACCCCCTTCTGCGCGCCATCTGGGAGAAGATGACGGACGGCGAGTGCCCCTACAAGTCGCCCACCGACATGGGCGTGAACCGCATCGGCTTCGGCATCATCGACGACGCCGTCGTGCAGGAGGCCTCCAAGCAGGAGGTCATCCGCCGCAACCTCCGCTACCTCTGCGACTTCGCCATGGGCCTCACCGACCGCGATTCCCTCGCGCGCGTGGACGCCCTCATGCACAAGCTCGACCTCAAGACCGAGGACCGCATCCCCGTCGAGGCCGCGCGCCAGGCCGCCCAGGCCGCCAAGGAGGCCAGCAAGGGCAAGGCCGGCGGCTCCGTCGTCTCGGGCGCCGCCATCCAGCTGCGCGACGGGCGCATCGTCACGGGACACAACTCGGACGAGCTCCACGCCACCGCCGCGATGGTGCTCAACGCCGTCAAGCTGCTCGCCGGCATCCCCGGCCAAATCCACCTCATCGCCCCGAACATCATCCAGTCCATCGCGCACATGAAGCGCGACATCCTCAAGGGCGGCTTCACCTCCCTGAATTTGGACGAGGCACTGATCGGCCTCGCGATCTCGTGCACAACGAACCCCGCCGCCGCCATCGCCACCGAGAAGCTCGCCGAGCTGCGCGGCTGTGAGGTGCACCTCACGCACATCGCGCCCCCCGGCGACCAGGCCGGCCTCCGCCGCCTCGGCTGCCGATTCACGAGCGACCCCTTCTTCGCGAGCAACGCGCTCTCGATGGCGGGGCAGTGAGCCCCTGCCTCAGAGCATCGCGCGGTATTCGGCGCGGATCACCTCGTCCGCCTTCGCCAGCACCTCGTTGAGCGTGCCCGTCTTCACGCGGTGCCACAGCTTCAGGTCGTCGAGATCGGCCACGTTCACGCCATGCCCCCAGTCGTCGTAGAACGGGTCGATGTTGCGCGGCACGCCGAGGTCCACGAAGAGCACGTTGCGGTCCGCCACCGCCGCGCACATCTCCCGCGTCACCACGGGCTTCGAGGAATCGACGGCGGAAAGGACGATGTCCGCCTCCTTCAGCGCCTCCGCGAGAGCCTCCATCTGCACCACCGCGACGGGCTTCCCAAGCCCGTCGGTCTGCGGCTTGTTCACGTGGTAGACCCACACGATCGAAACGTCCGTGCGGGCCAGCGCCTCCACGGCGCCGCGCCCCACCATGCCCGTGCCGACCACGACCACGCGCGTCTTCGCGTCGAGGCCGCCGTGCACACTCAGGTAGCGCACGGCGATCTGGTCGATCTCCGCCACGCGCAGCATCCCCTCCACCGCGTGCCGCACGGCCTTCGAGACGCGCAGCACCTCCGCGCCGGTGAAGCGGATCGCGCCCGCGCTCCATCCGTTCGCCTCCGCCTCCGCCAGCGCGTCCTTCACCTGCGAGACGATGTGGAACTCGCCGAGCAGGGACGATTCGAGGCCGCTCGCCACGCGCGCCAGATGGGCGAACGCCTCGAAGCCCACAAGCTCGAAGCGCTCCTCGGCCGCCAGACGGTCCAGCCCCGTGAGGCGCCGCAGCACGGCCGCGACACCCGGCTCGGGCGAGACGACGGCCACCAGCTCCACGCGATTGCAGGTATTGAGGATGAAGAACTCGCGCACGCCGCGCACGCGCCCCAGGAGCGCCCCCAGCTCGGCGCGCTCGGCGCTCGGCAGATGGTACGGCGCGCGCTTGCGGCTCGGCAGCAACGCGTCGCTCGTGCCCATCACGAGCAGTTCGAGATTCCGCCGCTCGCCCAGCGCCTCCACGATCTCGTTCCGCACGTCGCGCGCCTTCTTGCAGCTCTGCCCGCTCGTGGAGACGGCCACCACGAGGTCCCCCATCCGCGCCGTCGCGGGCGTGGTGAAGTCGCCGTCGCTCCAGTTCATGTCCGAACAGCAGCAGGGCACGTGCGCGAGGCGCGCCGCGTCGAGGATCGCGCGGTTCACGTGCTTGTCGTCCGTGCACGCGAAGACGAGCAGTCGCCCGGCCACGTCGCCCGGCACGAAGGCCCGTCGCACCCACTCGATGCGCCCCTCCGCGGCGAGGGCCTTCAGCTCATCGACCGCCTCAGGACAGACCAGCGCCACCCGCGCGCCGACTTCGAGCAGCGACGCCGTCTTGCGCCGGCCCACCTGCCCGCCGCCGACCACCAGCACCTTGCGGTCGTCGATGATCAAGTTGAGCGGAATCGTCTTCCGCTGCGGACGCCCCTCCCGCCGCATCAGCCGCGCACCCCGTTCCAGCTCTCGAAGCGCGCCCGCGCGAGGGCCTTGTACTTCGTCCCCGCGCCGCCGTTCACGAACGGGTCGATGGAAATGCCGCCGCGTGCGGCGAATTTCCCATACACCTCCATGTACTTCGGCCGCAGCAGCTTCACCAAATCGTCGTAGATCACGTTCACCACGTCCTCGTGGAAGTCGCCATGGTTGCGGAAGCCGAAGAGGTAGAGCTTGAGGGACTTCGACTCGACGAGCCGCTTCGCGGGGATGTAGCGGATCGTGAGCGTCGCGAAGTCGGGCTGGCCCGTCTTCGGGCACAGCGTGGTGAACTCGGGGCAGGTGAACGTCACCCAGTAGTCGCGCTCCGGATGGCGGTTGTCGAACGCATCCAGCATCGTCGGGTCGTAGTCCGCCGTCGCCGTCACGGTCCGCCCCAGCGCCTTCAGTCCACCCAGATCATCTCTCATTTCTCTCTGCCCTCACTGTGTTCTCAGAAATACACGGCCTTCGTCATGTCCGGCACCAGCAGCACGCGCGCGCCGTGCCGCGCCGCCACGTCGCCCGGCACGCGCGCGATCATCGGCGTGCCGCGCAGATCGAGCACCGCGTGGACGATCGTCTCGGCACCCAGCGGCTCCACGAGATCGACCGTCGCCGGGAGGCCCCGCGCGCCGCCCCCCGCGCGCCGCGCCTCCAGCCCGGCGGGCCGCGCGTCCCCCTCCTCCAGCGCCTCCACCCGCACGTGCTCGGGGCGCACCCCCACCGTTCGCCCCAGATCGAGGACGCCCGGCGGCAGCAGGTTCATCGGCGGCGTGCCCACAAAGGACGCCACGAACGTGTTGGCCGGCTTGTTGTAGACCTCCAGCGGCGCGGCCGCCTGCTGAATCCGCCCGCCGTTCATCACCACGATCCGCTCGCCCATGGTCATCGCCTCCACCTGGTCGTGGGTGACGTAGATCATCGTCGCGCCGAGGCGGTGGTGGAGGCGCAGAATCTCCGCGCGCATCTCCACGCGCATCTTCGCGTCGAGGTTCGAGAGCGGTTCGTCGAAGAGGAACACCGCCGGCTCGCGGACGATGGCGCGCCCCAGCGCGACGCGCTGGCGCTGCCCGCCGGAGAGCGCCTTCGGCTGGCGGTCCAGATACGCCGTCAGCCCCAGCGTCTCGGCGACCGCGTCCACGCGGCGCGCGATCTCGTCCCTGGGGGCGTGGCGCAGCCTGAGCGCGAAGCTCATGTTCTCGCGCACCGTCATGTGCGGATAGAGCGCGTAGTTCTGGAAGACCATCGCGATGTCGCGGTCCTTCGGCGGCAGATACGTGACGTCGCGCCCGCCAATCGCGATGCTGCCGCCCGTGGGCAGCTCAAGCCCCGCCACCATCCGCAGCGTCGTCGATTTGCCGCAGCCGGAGGGCCCCACCAGCACGAGGAACTCGCCGGGCCGCACGTCGAGGGTGAAATCATCCACCGCCGGCGGCTGACCGGCGGCGTAGACCTTCTCAACGTGGCGGAACGAAACGCCCGCCTTTTCGCCTGAAATCGACATACCCGTATTTTACCACATTTTCACATTGCCTTGGGGGACGGGAAACGGTATACTACTCGCACTTCTCACCCCGGAAGGGTGTCCGAGTGGTCGATGGTGCAACCTTGGAAAGGTTGTGTAGGCGCAAGTCTACCGGGGGTTCGAATCCCCCCCCTTCCGCCAGAGTGGGAAAGAAGAAAACCCGTTGCGCGCCTGGCGCGAACGGGCTTTTTGCTTATCTGGGGCGTGTGCCCACCCGCGCCTCAGCGCGTGAGCGAACAGGGGCCGTTCACACAGCCGCCCGAACAGGCCATCACCTCAAGGAAGTTCACCGGCATCTTGCCGGAGGCGTAGAGCTTCAGCATCGTGCAGGTCTTCTTGTCGATGCCGTTGATCTGCTTCGCGTCGAGCTTGAAGCCCGGAATCTTCTCCGTCGCCTCGGTGAGGACGGCCTCCGTGACGCCGCAGCTGCGCGCGAAGTTCCGGGCCGTCACCGCCGCCGGGCGCTCCGCCGCCCACGGCTCGCAGGACATCACATCGACCTTGCGCCCGGCGAAGATCGCCCCCAGCTCCTCGAACGACAGCACGTAGTCCACGTCCTTCCGCCGCGCCTCGTTGCGCTTGGCGACGCACGGGCCGATGAAGACCGTCTTCGCCTGCGGATACTTCTCGCGCACGATGTCGCGCGCGAAGACCATCGGGCTCGGCGTCGTCGAGACGTGCTTCATCAGGTCCGGCAGGTGCTTCGCCACGAGGTTCACGTAGGCGGGGCAGCAGGAGGTCGTCATGAACGTCTTGGGGTCCGCCGCCATCCGCTCGATGAACTCCGCCGTCTCGTGCTCGGTTGTCTTCTCGGCGCCCAGCGCCACCTCCATCACGTCCGCGAAGCCCGCCTTCACGCAGGCCGTCAGCAGCTGCTCGATCTTGCCCGGGAACTGGCGGTCGGCCGCCGGCGCGACCATCGCGACCAAGCACTCGCCGCGCTTCATCGCCGCCAGCACGTCCACGAGCTGCGAACGCTCCATCACCGCGCCGAACGGACACGCCGTGAAGCACTTGCCGCAGAAGATGCACTTCGCGAAGTCGATCTCCGCCACGCCCCGGTCGTTCTTGCGGATCGCCCCCACCGGGCACACCTCCTCGCACGGCACGCTCGTCTTCACGATCGCGTGGTACGGGCACGCCGTGATGCACTTGCCGCACTTGATGCAGAGCGACTGGTCGATCACCGACTGCCCGCTCACGATGGAGATCGCCTTCTTCGGGCAGTTGTACACGCACGGCCGCGCGAAGCACCCCCGGCAGTTCGGCGTCGAGACCACCTTCGCGTCCGGGCAGCCGCTGCACGCGGGGCCGCACACGGAAAGCGGGTGCTCCGGCGGCTTCTGGGCCGGGATGTCCGCCGCGAGACGTTCCGCCAGATACTCCTTCAGCGGCTTCGACTCGTCCGTCTCGTCCTCCACGGAGATCCCCAAAAGCGCCATCAGGCGGTACTTGAGGATGGCGCGGTCGTGGTAGAGGCAACAGCGCGAGCTCGGGGCGTCTTTCGGACGCAGCTTCACGGGGATGTGGTCAAGCTCCTCGGCCAGCACGCCCTCGTCGAACGCGCGCACCAGTCGAATCAGCAGTTCGCGGCGGATGAAGGTTGCACCGTTCAGCATCTCAGCGCACCTCTCCAAGCAGTTCGTTGATCCGGTCGATCAGCTTCTCCGGCGTCGCCTGGGCCATGATCTCCGTCCCGTTGATGCGCACATACGGCGCCCCGCCGAGGTTCTCGCGCTCGCAGAGCTCCAGACACCCCTTCGGCTCGATCTCGATGCGGTCCCGCACGTCCGGCGGCAGAGACAGCTCGATATCCATCATCCGCGCCGCGCCCAGCAGATAGCACGCCGTGCCACAGCAGATCTCAATCTTGATCTTATCCATCTCTCTCGTCTCCTTGCCCGTTGACTCGTCGCCCGCACGCGGCCATTCAATCCGGCGAACGACACGTTGCGCGAGAGTATATCAAATCAGATACGGCTTGCGGATAAAATCCTGCCCCCGCGCGCCGAACGAGCGCCCCTCGGGAATCAGCGGGGGCGGAGGAGTTCGACGCGGTCGAGCCAGACGTCGGGGGCGGGCGTGTTTGGATCGTCACCGCCGCCGAGACCGATCCAGAGGGCGTCGCCCGGCTGGGGCGAGACGGCGCCGAGGCCATACCACCGATAGGCCTCGCACCCATGCGCGCGTTCCGCCGCGTCCGGCGTGAAATAGGCCACCACGCGCCCCCGAAGGCGGTTGTAGACGCCCATGCGGAACGGCAGCGCGTTGGTCGCGCACGCCGACGTGCGCACCCGCACGCGCGGAATGTACACGCCCCCCGCATCGAGGTCGAGCGAACGGAAGTCCAGCCAGGCCGTGCAGGACCCGGACGCACCGGGGAAGCGGATCGCCCGCCCGTCCTGCGCGGCGGGATCGTCCACATACTCGAACTCCGTCGCGGGATAGTTGCCGGTGAGGTGCGTCTCCTCCAGCGTGAGGCGGCGCACGGGAACCCCGGGGGGCGCCTCCTGCGCCGCGAGGGCCCGCAGGCGAGTGGCGAAGACGGCTCGACCCGCGCGGTCGTCGCAGAGGGCGAGCCCGCCGGGACGGTCCATCACCGCGACCAGCCGCCGCGCCGCGTCCCGCTCCTCCCGCCACCGGGCCGCATCCGGCGCGCGCCGCGCGAGCGAGGGCCGCGCGGCCCCGCGAATGGCCCGCGTGAAATCGGTCGGGATGCGGGCCAGGCGGACGTTCTCCTCGAAGGGCGTGCCGCAGGCCACCTCCTCGGCGCGGGCGAAACGTTCGGCGGCGCGGACGAGCAGCGCGTCGTCCAGGCCCGCCGCGTAGATGTTCGCGAAGCACCCCAGCGGGAAGCGCTTCGTATCGCGCGGGGCGGACTTCAGCAGGTCGAAGTAGTCGTGGACGAGCGGCGCGGCGGGTCCGAAGTGGTCGCGGAAGCAGCGGTCGATCAGCGTCCGCTCGTCCAGCCCCGGGTTCCACATCCACTTCGCGAGCAGCCAGCAGCGGATGTTCGACCACACCTCGTTCGGGCCGCCCCCGTTGACGAGCGTGAAGACCTGGCTCGCGCCCTTCTCCCGGAAGAACGCCAGATTGCCGCGCAGCGCGCCGTAGTTCGGCCAGAGGTGATGGTAGCAGCCGAAGTTCGAGGCGTAGTCCCACACGCTCAGCGCGCAGCCCGACCGCCCCCACGCGTCGAACTCGTGCCGCACGCGCCGGTTCTCGATGGCGCGGCTCTCGGGGATGGGCTTCGAGAAGTCGCACGCGATCGTGCAGAGACACACCTGCACGTTCCGGCGCGGGACGACGCCTACGGGCGGATGGCGCGTGTAGGAATAGGCGAGCGTCTGGATGAAGACGTCCGGGTAGACCTTCTCCACCGCCTCGGCGATCTTGTTCACGAAGGCGATCAGCGTGCCGGCGCGGGACTTCGCCGCCCGGTCGACCGCTGCGCAGTTCGGGCACTCGCACGCATTCAGCCAATCGTTCGGCGACACGCCGTAGTAGCGGATGCCCTTGGGGTAGGATTCCGCGATGCGCGCCATCACCTGCTCGGTGCAGATGCGCAGCACGTCCGGATTCGTCAGGCAGAGCTGGGTGCGAACCCTGAGCCGATGCCCCCCGACCAGCGAGAAGTATTCGGGATGCGCGTCGAACCACCGCTCCGGCGGCAGCAGACGGTTGAAGGTGTGGCACTTGCCGAGCACGGGGTCGAAGCGGAAGCGGCTTCCGCCCAGCCGTTCATCGAAGGCTTCGAGGTTGAGCTTGTTCCGCGCCGCGAACGCAAGGCCCCTGGCGTCGCGCCCGTTCCAGTTCTCCGAGCGAAGCTCGAAGGCCGGGCGCTGCGTCTCGTCCAGGTCGGCCGACACGGCGAATTCGTCCAGTCGGGGGACGACCTGAAAGCGGAGCGAATACCAGGCGCAGCCGCCGAAGCGCTCCAGCAGTTCATAGACGCCGTAGAGCGGCCCGCGCCCCGCGCCGCCCCACACCAGCAGATGCGGCGCGGCGGCCTTCAGGCGAAACCCCTCGTCGCCGAGCGCGGCGACCGATGCGCCGCCGCCGAGGAGCGCGGCGGTGTGCCGCGTGTCGCCCAGCAGAATCGCGTGGGACGGCAGAGGGGCCTCGTCGGAGACGATCGGCAGGGAGACGCCCGTCTGGCGATTCAGGAAGTCGCGCAGCTCCTCGGCGGCGTAGCGTTCACACGCCGAGGCCCCCGCCCGCACCATGATCGCATACGCAGGCGCCGCGCCCCGCCGCGCGAGCGCCAAGGGCGGCGGCGCCGCGGCGACGGCGAAGGCCGCCATCGCCAGGACGGCCGCAATCACCTTCATAGGCCGGGGAAGTCGAGCGTCGCGACGTAGTAGCCCAGCGTCTCGGCGCGGCGGATCGTCT
>JBJEWG010000069.1:0-17772 GCA_051884935.1 Kiritimatiellia bacterium
AACGGCCAAAGCGAAGGCCGCGCCTTTCTTCATGTACATTAGTTAACCTTTCCTTCAAAAGAACTTTTTAGGTTGATTTGGCGGGTAGTATATCACAATCCCGCTGGGTTTGTGGTATAATCTGCCGCGTTGTATTCTGAAAGGACCCCTTATGCTTCTCTCCAGGAAAGCCCTCGTCACCGGGGCGGCCGGTTTTCTCGGCTCACACCTCTGCCGCCGCCTGCTCGCCGACGGCTACGAGGTGACCGCGCTCGACAATCTGTTCACCGGCACGAAGGCCAACATCTACGACCTGTTCGGCAACCCGAAGTTCTCGTTCGTGCTGCACGACGTCACCCAGCCCTTCTGGGGCCAGTTCGACGAGATCTACAACCTCGCCTGCCCAGCCTCCCCGATCCACTACCAGAAGAACCCGGTCGAGACGACGAAGAGCTCCGTCCTCGGCATCATGAACGTCCTCGACCTCGCGCTGAAGACGAAGGCCCGCGTGCTCCACACCTCGACCTCGGAGATCTACGGCGACCCGCTCGTCCATCCCCAGGTGGAGACCTACTGGGGCAACGTGAACACCATCGGCATCCGCAGCTGCTACGATGAGGGCAAGCGCGTGGCGGAGACGCTCTGCGCCGACTACCGCCGCGAGTACGGCGTAGACGTGCGCATGGTGCGCATCTTCAACACCTACGGACCCAACATGCACCCGAAGGACGGCCGCGTGATCTCCAACTTCATCATGCAGGCGCTCGGCAATCAGGATATCACCCTCTTCGGCGACGGACTCCAGACCCGGTCCTTCCAGTACTGCGACGACCTCATCGAGGCCTTCCGCGCGTACATGACCCTCGACCGCGCCACGATCGACGCCTTCGTCGCCCGGCACAATCTCGGCACCGCCGTGATCAACACCGGCAATCCCGGTGAATACACCATCCGGCAGCTCGCCGAGGAAACCCTCCGCCAGCTGCCCGACTCGACCTCGAAGCTCGTCTACGGCCCCATGCCCAAGGACGACCCCAAGCGCCGCAAACCGGATATCACCCTCGCCAAGGAGCTCCTCGGCTGGGAACCGAAGATTCCCCTCCGCGAAGGCCTCGCGAAGACCATCGCCTACTTCCGGACGCTCGTCGAGGGAAACGCGCGCGCCAATTCCTGAAGACTCCAGAACCATGAAGGCCCTCATTCCCGCCGCCGGCTACGGCACTCGTTTTCTGCCCGCCTCGAAGACCATCCCCAAGGAAATACTGCCCGTGGGCGCAAAGCCCGCGATCCAGCTCATCGTCGAGGAGGCCCTGGCCGCCGGCGCGGACGAGGTGGTCATCGTCACGTCGCCGGACAAGCCCTCGCTCAAGCGGCACTTCGACCCGGACCCCATCTGGCACGCCCGGTGCGCCCGAAAGCCCGAGGTTGACGCCGCGCTCACCCACCTCGAAGACATCGGCCGCCGCATCACCTGGACCTTCCAGACCGAGCAGAAGGGCCTCGGCCACGCCGTCCTTCAGGCAGCCGAGCTCCTCAGGAGCGAGACGGATCCGATCCTCATCCTCCTCGGCGACGCCCTCGTCTCCGGCACGCCCCCCTCCCCCGCCATGGCCGCCATCTCCAGAACCTTCGGCGGCGCGTCCGTCGTGGGGCTTGAGGAGGTGCCGCTCGAACGAGTCTCCCGCTACGGCATCGTCAAGGGCGCCGAGACCGCGGGCCCCGCGGAGGCGCAAGGCGGCACGGTCCTCAAACTCGCCGATCTCGTCGAGAAGCCCGCGCCCGAGGCCGCCCCGTCGCGCCTCGCGATCGCGGGGCGCTACCTGCTCGACCCGAAAATCTTCGCGCTCCTCGCCTCGCAGACGCCCGGCGTGGGCGGCGAAATCCAGCTCACGGACGCCATTGCGCGTCTCCTCGCCACGAAGCCCGTCTACGGTTTCCGCTATCCAGGCCACCGCCACGACATCGGCACCCCGCAGGGCTACCTTGAAACACTGAAGGCCTTCTCATGCTGATCCGCACCCGTTCATTCGCCCGCGCCGGCTTTCTCGGCAATCCCTCCGACGGCTACTTCGGCAAGACGGTGTCGTTCGCGTTCAACAACTTCTTCGCCGAGATCGTCATGTACGAGACGCCGGAGCTCGGCTTCATCCCCGGCGACGTCGATGACGCGACCTTCGCCTCCCCCGAGGAACTCCTGCACGACATCCAGCTCTTCGGCTACTACGGCGGCATCCGCCTCATGAAGGCCGTCGCGAAGCTCTTCTTCCTCTGGTGCCGCGACCACGGCGTGGCACTGCCCGAGAAGAACTTCACCGTGCGCTACACCTCGAACATTCCCCGGCTGGTCGGCCTCTCCGGCTCCTCCGCCATCTGCACGGGTATGCTCAAGGCCCTCCAGCAGTTCTACGGGGTCGCCATTCCGCTCGAAGACGCGCCGACGCTCTGCCTTGAGGCGGAGCGGGACGAACTCGACATCCAGTGCGGACTTCAGGACCGCGTGATCCAGATGTACGGCGGTTGCGTCTTCATGGACTTCGAGAAGTCCCTCGTCGAGTCCACGGGCCATGGACGCTACGAGCGCCTCGACCCCGCGCGTCTCCCCAACCTCTACATCGCCTACGATCCGCAGCGCGCCGAAGTCTCGGGCACCTACCACAAGAAGCTCCGCGTGCTCTTCGAGGAGAAGAAGCCCGACATCGTCGCCGCGATGAGCGAGTTCGCGGACATCGCCCAGCAGGGACGCGACGCCCTTCTCGCCGGCGCGACGGACAGGCTTCCCGCGCTCGTCAACGCGAACTTCGACCTCCGCGACCGCATCTTCAACGTCGCCCCCGCGAACCGCGCCATGGTGCTCACCGCCCGCTCCACGGGCGCCTCCGCCAAGTTCGCCGGCTCCGGCGGCGCCATTGTGGGGACCTACGAGGACGAGGCGCAGTTCGCGCGGCTCGCCCAGGCGCTCGATGGAATCGGGTGCCGGACCATCAAACCCGTTGTGGCATGAGGCCTCTCTGAAGTGGCTCTGAAGCGTCGTGTGTGGGTCGAGATCGACCTCGGGAAACTCAAGGCAAACTACGCCAAGATCGCCGCCGCGGTGAAGCCCGCGGCGGTGCTCTGCGTGATGAAGGCGAACGCCTACGGCCTCGGCGTCGAACCCTACGCCGCCGCGCTCGCCGCGACGGACTGCGCGGGCTTTGGCGTTGCGGAGCCGTTCGAGGCGCTGCAGCTCGCCGAGCTCCAGCGCACGACGGCATCCCCCAAGCCCATCCAGATTCTCTCCTCGATCCTCCCCGACGAGATCGAGCCCATGGTCGAGGCCGGCGTCACGCTGCCGGTCATCGACGTGCCCACGGCGCGACTAATCAATGCCGCGGCGAAGAAGCTGAAGACGACCGCCCGAGTCCACTTCAAGCTCGATACCGGCATGGGGCGCCTCGGCATCCTCGCGCGGGACGCCCCGCGTGTCATCCGCGAAGTGAAACGCCTCCCCCACCTCGACTGCGAGGGCGTCTTCTCTCACTGCCCGATGGCCTACGACCCGTCAAACGCCTTCACCGAAGAGCAGATCGACGTCTTCGAGGCAATCCTCAGGGACGTCGCGACAAGCGGCATCACCTTCAGGGTCATCCACATCGCCGCGTCGGATGCCATCAACAACTTCCCGCGCGCCGCACGGCCGCCCTTCACGCAGGTCCGCACCGGCATCAACCTCCACGGCTCCTTCGACCCGAACGGCAAGCGCGCGCTCAAGGTGGATTCCGTCCTTGCGCTGAAGACCCGCGTCGCGCAGGTTCGCGACCTCCCCGCCGGCACCACCCTTGGCTATGGACGCACCTGGTGCCTCAACAAGACGACGCGCGTCGCGACGATCTCCGCCGGCTATGCGGACGGCCTCCCGCTCGCCCTCACGAACCGCGGGCACGTTCTCGTGAAGGGCGTGCCCTGCCCCGTCATCGGGCGCATCTCGATGGACTACACCACCATCGACGTCTCGCGCGTCCCCGACGTACTCCCCGGCGACGAGGTCGTCTGCCTCGGTCGCTCCGGCAAATACCAGGTCACGCCCGACGACTGGGGCGCCCTCAAGGGCACCCACGCATACGAAATCATCTGTTCCTTCGGGAACCGCGTCGAGCGGGTCTACGTCTGATGGGTGTTCTGCTCGCCAGCGAACAAAAGAAGGCCAAGGGGAGGATCGTCCTCGCGATCGTCTACGCGCTCCTCGTCCTGGGCGGGCTCACCATGGTCTATCCATTCGCGGTCATGCTCTCCGCGAGCCTGTCGGGCCCCTACGACTACAACCGGCACGACCCCGTCCCGCGCGCGTTCTGGAACCGTAGCGACCGCTTCATGCGGTCGATCGCCACCTACTTCCCGCGATTCCCCCGCGACATCTTCCCCGATGCGCCCGCCGCCTGGGGCAGCTGGATCTCCGTCGCCCGCGACCACGCGGGCGTGGCGGACTTCGCGCGGCGGCACCTCGACCCCGCCTGGAACGATCCAACCGTTCTGCGGGACTGGCGCGCGAAGGCGGTCGCCTTCCGCGACACGACGGCGAAGTGGGATATCGACTACACGACCTGCGCCTACGACGCCCGCGACGTCGCGCCGTTCATCGAATCACAGCTCTCCCTCGAAGAGCTTAACCGCACCTGGCCCGTTCGCTACCGAAGCTTCTTCGACGTCTCCTTCACCGCCGAATCCAAGATTCCGCTGGGGCACGCGTCCTGGGAACCGCCGCGGGACGACCCCAAATACGCGATGTGGCTCAGGTTCAAGGACTCCTACCGCGCGCGGATGCTCGCCGACGGCGACTACGTCTGCCGCACCCTTCCGTTTCTCGACCGCCCGTCCTCTCCCCTCCCGGAAGCGGACAAGGCCGCCATCCGCGCGAACCTCCGCTGCGCCCTCGCCGTCCAGTTCATCGAGCACGGCCGCCGCGACTTCCTCCGCAGCTGCTTCGCGAACTACCGCCTCGTGGGGCAGTATCTCTTTCAGCGCGGACGGGCCTTCTTCAACACCGTCCTTCTCGTGCTGCTCTCCGTGCTCGCCCACCTCACCGTCAATCCGCTCGCCGCCTACGCGCTCTCGCGCTTCAGGATGCGCGGCACGGAGAAGATCCTGCTCTTCCTGCTGGCGACAATGGCCTTTCCCACGGCCGTCACCGCCATCCCGGGCTTCCTCCTCGTGCGCGACCTCGGACTGTTGAACACCTTCGCCGCGCTCGTCCTCCCCACCGTCGCCAGCGGCATGAGCATCTTCATCCTCAAGGGCTTCTTCGACGCGCTGCCGCGCGAACTCTACGAGGCAGCCGCCATCGACGGCGCGTCCGAATGGACCGTCTTCCTGAAGATCACCCTTCCCATGACGACGCCCATCCTCGCGGTGAACGCGCTCAACAGCTTCGTCGCCGCCTACAACTCATGGGAATGGGCGTTCCTCGTCTGCCAGAAGGAGTCCCACTGGACCCTTGCCGTGTGCATGTACCAGATGAGCCAGCAGATGGGCGGCCAGCCCTGGTGCGTGATGGCCGGCTTCGTGCTCGTCTCCATTCCCACGGCCATCGTCTTCCTCGCCTGCCAGAAGATCATTCTCCGCGGCATCGTCCTCCCCTCGATGAAATAAGCCATGCCCCCAACCGACGACGACTCCACGCTCCGCAACCTCTTCGGCACGATCCCTCCGGACGAATGGCTCGCCCGCGCGCGCAGCCGGGAGTTCGCCTACTGGGCCGAGACGAACAGATTCTGCGGGCGCTGCGGCGCGCCGCTTGCGCACCACGCCAATCCCGCCGAGAACGCGATGTGCTGCCCGAAGTGCGGCCTTCTCTCCTACCCGAAGATCACCCCCGCCGTGATCGTCCTCGTCAAGAAGGGCGACCAGATTCTCCTTCAGCGCAACACGCACTACAAGATGCCCCACTGGAGCCTGGTCGCCGGCTTCCTCGACCCCGCCGAGACGTTCGAGGAGGCCGTCCGGCGCGAGATCCGCGAGGAGTCCGCGCTCGAAGTCTCCCACATCCGCTACTTCGATTCCCAGATATGGCCCTTCCCCTCCAACCTGATGGTCGGCTTCGTGGCGGACTGGGCCTCCGGCGAGCCGACCCCCGACGGCGAAGAGGTCGTGGAAAGCGGCTGGTTCGGCCGCGCGAACCTTCCGTCACTTCCGGGCCGAATCTCCATTGCCCGCCGCCTCATCGACGCCTGGCTCGACGGGCGCGTCTAGCCGGTTGTACCAGGTCTCCAGCCGCCGGTTGAAGGCGAGGCGCGGCGACGTCCCCGCCCATTCCCTCACCCGGTCGGTCATGTCCTCGAAGGTCATCGTCACCTTCCTGCGGCGGAACGTGACGAGCACGACCAGCCACAGGAGCGTCGATTTGAGAAGCGTCGGCCCGAACGACGGCGAGGCCGAACGCCCCTTCCGGCTCCAGATGCTCCCCCACAGCCCCTCCGTCCGCACGCAGACCACGCGCACGTTCGGCGGCAGCTCCTTGCAGACGTTGTACGCGAGCTGCCGCGTGCCGATCTCCTCGCGCGGCTCGGTCCAGATGTGCCCGGAGGGATAGAAGATCACGCTGTGCCCGGCGGCCAGCGCGTCCGTCACCACGCCCGTCAGCCCGCGCGCGATCTTCGCGCCCGCCTCGCTGCGGTTCTTCCGCAGGTCCGGCACGCGCACCGCGCCGAGCGTGCGCAGCGCCAGCCCCGAGACGCCGCCCCGGTCGAGGAAGAGCTCGTCCACCAGCGGCTTCACGGGCGTGCGCCACAGCTCCGCCGTCACCAGCATCGGGTCCACCATCGCCGGATGGTTCGGCAGCACGAGATACGTCACGCCGGGCCTGAACGCCTCAAGCCCCCGCGCGTCAACCGCATAGCGCCGCCGGAAGATCCACCGCCCCGTGACACAGAACACGCTCCGGTAGCTGAACACGAACGCAAGCGGCACCACAAGAAAGGCGAGCGCCAGCACCAGCAGAAACGCGCGCGGCCCGAACGCGCACCCCAGGAGCGCGTAGCAGCCGGAGGCCGCCAGCATGAAGAGGAACGAGACCTGGTTGAAGTAGGCCAGCGCCGTGTTCAGCCGCGGCCCCTTCACGACCTTCTGTATCTCGGCGTCCAGCGGCAGCTTGAAGAACCCGAGGTCGAACGCCAGCACGGCGACGCCAACCGAGAAGAGCGGCGCCGAGAGCGGCGCGAAGAACAAGACGAGCAGCAGCGCCGCGGCGAGCCAGCCCGTCAGAAGCGTCGCCCCCAGAAGGAACCGGCGCCGATCGACGAACCCGGCGATCACCTGCCCCGCGACGATGCCGACCGCGGCGCCGGCCAGCAGCATCCCCGTATGCGTGGAGTCGAGCCCCAGCACCTGCTTCCCGTAAATGAGCAGCCCCATCTGAAGCGTCGCCGCCGCCCACCAGAACGTCGAGAGCGTGTAGATCACGGCGTTGAGCCCCGGATACTTCCCGAGCATGCGGTGCGCGCGCCGCAGATAGCGGACGGGATTGATGGCGTGGACCGCCCGGCTCCGCTCCTCGTCGGCGCGAATCGTGTAGCTGAAGAGCAGCCCCAGGGCCGCGAAGCCGAAGAGACAGGCCTCGTGGACCCACTCCCACCGCTTCGGCAGGTCCGCCGCGAAGGACGCCGCGATCGTCCCGCCGAGCACGGCGAGGAAGGCGATCCCCTCCATGCCGCCCATGCCGGTCGAGATGCGGCCCTCGCCCCCGATGTCCCGCACCAGCGCGTACTTCGCCGGCGAGTAGAGCGCGCTCTGAAGCCCCATCAGCAGAACGGACGCGACCACGAGCGCGGGCGAGCGGAGCAGAAGGCCCGCGCTCGCCACTGCCATGATCGGCAGCTCCGCCCACTTCGCGAAGCGGAAGATGCGCGTCTTCTCGAAGAGCACCGTCAGGCGGTCCGCAAGCGGCGAGAAGAGGATGTACGGCAGCACGAGCGCGCCCGCCGTCACGCCCATGAAGACCGACTGCGTGCGGGGCGAATCCGCCATCCAGCCGATCACCACGAAGCTTGCCAGCGTCTTCAGGAAGTTATCGTTCACCACGCCGAAGAAGTTCGTGGCGAACAACGGAATGAAGCTTCTGCTCGACTTCTCCATACACCCCTCCGATCACAGGTTTTCGCCCTTCATCGGGCGGTTCATCAGGTCGCCGATGGCCTCGCGCACCGAATACCCGTCGTAGCACAGGCGCCACACGCACTCGGCGATCGGCATCTCCACGCCGCGCTCCCGGGCGATCTCGTGCACGGTCTGCGCGTTCCCCACGCCCTCCGCCACCATCTGCATCGAGCCGACGATGGCCTCCACCGACTCCCCGCGCCCCAGCCGCTCGCCCACGGAGTGGTTGCGCGAGTGGCGCGACGTGCACGTGACGATCAGGTCGCCCGCGCCGGAGAGCCCCGCCAGCGTCTCGGGCCGCCCCCCCAGCGCGCACGCGAAGCGCGTCACCTCCGCGAGCCCCCGCGTGATCAGCGCCGCGCGCGTGTTGTCGCCGAACCCCAGCCCGTCGGAGGCGCCGACCGCCAGGGCCAGCACGTTCTTCACCGCGCCCCCCGCCTCCACGCCCACCACGTCGTCGCTCGTGTACACGCGGAAGCTCGGCCCCGTCCACACCGTCTGCACCAGCCGCGCGCAGAAGGTGTCGGCCGACGCCGCCGTCACCGCCGTCGGCATTCCCCTCACCACCTCCTCGGCGTGCGACGGGCCCGAGAGCGCCACCACGCGCGACGTGCCGAACACGTCCGCCGCGATCTCCGTCATCCGCCGGTGCGTCTGCGGGCAGAACCCCTTCGTCAGCGAGACGACCGTCGCCCCCTCCGGCAGGCGCCCCCCGAAGCTCCGGCACACCGCCTCGAAGTGCCGCGACGGCACCGCCACCACCACGATGTCCGCCCCCTTCAGCGCCTCCTCCGCGTCTGCCGTCCACCGGATCGCCTCCGGCAGCTCCATGCCCGGCAGATACTTCGCGTTGATCCGCGTCCGGCGGATCTCGTCCACATACTCGGCGTTGCGCCCCCACACCGTCACGTGGTGGCGCGCGTTCGCCAGCAGAACCGCGTTCGCCGTTCCCCAGCTCCCCGTTCCCAGAATGGAAATGTTCATCGTCGCCCCGGCTTCTTCAGGCCCACTCGATCCGCGCCCCCGCCGCGCGGTTCACGCACCGCGCGTAGTCCACCGCCGGCTCGCCGAAGAGCATCGCGTGGAACGGCGCGCCGCGCGGAATCCCGAAGACGTCGGCGATCTCGGGGACGGCCTCGACCATGTGCGTGAGGAACCCGAACCACGTCGTGCCGACGCCGTTCGCCTGCGCCAGCAGGTCGAAGTACGCGCAGGCCGCGTCGCAGTCCACCTGCGGCGTCACGGCCTTCGGGTCCCCGTAGACGATCAGGACGTGCGGTGCCCCGCGGAAGAACACGTCCACCTCGGGATGCTTCCTCCACCCGAGGACGATCTTCCGCAGGTTCTCGGGCAGCGCCTCCAGATGCGCGGCCAGCGTCTCCATCATCGTCTGCCGCAGAACCTCCATCTTCGCGGCCCCCTCGACGACGCGGAACACGAGGTGGCGCACGTTGCAGCCCGTCGGCACGTACTTGAGCGCCTCCAGCATCTCCGCGATCTCGCCGCGCGGGATATCCGCCTTCACGAACTGGCGGATCGAGCGGCGCGACATCAGCAGGTTCGCCACTTCGACCGGCGGCGGAATCGGCATCTGCTCAAGCGGCGTGCATGCGTCGGGCCCCACGCCGTTCACCGTCACCGCCCCTTCCGGGCACACCGCCAGGCAGTGCTGGCAGTTCATGCAGAGCTCGTCCTTCCCGTCGCGCACCACGGGCCCCCCGTCCTTCATCGCGAGCACGCCGAACCCGCAGTCCTTCACGCACTTGCCGCACCCCCTGCAGAGGGCGCTCACCTTGAACTCCATAACCGTCTCTCCTTCCTGTCAGTGAATCTCAAGCTTCTCGATGACGCCGCGTCCCGAGGACCTGCCGTCGTGGTTGACGTCGTCGAACACCGTTGCGCGCACCAGCTCCCGCGGCGCCGCGCCGTGCACCCTCAGCCCCTCCACCGTCACCTCGCCCACGCGGCAGCTGACGTAGGGGTCGAATATCTCCAGCCCCGCCTCGCCGTCCTTCCCGGGGAAGAAGCAGGACTTCGGCCCGACCACCGCGAGATGCGACAGCGGGTACCTGTCGAGGTGGAACGTGATGTCAATGTTCCTGAAGTGGACGGACGACAGGTCCGCCCCGAACTCGAACGCGCCGAAGTGCCCCCGCAGCGGCTCGCTCTCCCTGTACTGCCCCATGCAGTCGATCGGCCGCGTCAGGTCGATTGTGATGTCCTCGAAGAAGAGGTTCCCGCCCGTGCCGACCTCGGCCCACTCGGGCTTCGCGCCGATCCGGTAGCGCGGCGTCTGCAAGTACATCTTGAACGTCGTGATCCCCTTCACGCGGCGGAAGATGACGTTGGAGATCGCGCAGTCGATGACCGAACCGTCCGCGTACCTGAACTTGGCCGGCTGGATGCGGATGGCGGGGTACCCGCCGCCCACGAGCGCCAGGTCCTCGCAGAGGATGTTCCTCTGCGGCCCGAAGTTGATCGAGGAGCCGAGCCAGTCGTAGGCGTTCAGCGCCACCAGGTCGTCCCCCACCTGCCCGCGCACGTCCCGCACGTGCACCTCCGAGAGGTTGCCGTTCAGGTGCAGGCCGTCCGCGTGGCACGACTCGAAGCGGATGTTCTCGTAGAGGTGGCGCGCGCCGTCGCCGGTCTGCACCGAGAAGTTGCCCGTGTGGACGAACGTCACGCCCCGGATCGTCAGCTCGTCGCAGTTTCCGAAGTAGAAGAACGTCTGGATGCCGTGGTAGTCGCCCACCCGCCGCGTCCCCTTGTCGAAGCGCGTCGCGCCGCCGCCGCGCCGCCGCGCCCAGTCCTCCCAGCGTCCGCCGACGACCGCGATGTTCCGGTCCCGCGCGCCGGCGGGGATCGGCGCGAGCGTGCCGTCCGGCGCGTGTTCGTTCCGCAGCAGCAGCACGCGGGTTCCCGTCAGCGCCGCCACCGTCGCCCCCGCCGCCTCGATGCGGCGGTTCGAGGGGACCACGACCGTGGCGTCAACATAGTACGGCGTCGGCGCGGCGGGAATGCGCACGATCTCGTGTTCCCGCACCGCCGCCTGAAGGGCCGCCGTCCACACGTTCGTGCCGTTCACCACCTTCACGAGCCGCGCGTAGTCCGCGAGCGAACACGCATCCTTCAGCCGCGCCTGCGCGGCGGCGATCGCCTTGTCCGACGCGGCGACGGCCTGTTCAATCGCCGCGTACGCCGCCCGGTCCGCCCGGGCGAACCCCGCCACGCACACGCCCAGCGCGCAGGCAACCAGTCTCACACACGTTCTCATGTCAGCCTCGCCTCACGCGCCCTTCTGAATCGCGAAGAGCTCCTTGAGGCCCCTCTTCGCGAGCGCCTTGAGCGCGTCCAGCGCCTCTTCGGTGAACGGCTCGTGCTCGGCCGTGCCCTGGAGCTCCACGAACCGCCCGTCGTCCGTCATCACCACGTTCAGATCGACCTCCGCCGTCGAGTCGTGGGCGTAGTCGAGGTCGAGCGTGGGAACGCCGTCGCACACGCCCACCGAGACGGCGGCGATCTGCCGCCTGATCGGGTTCTCGGCGAGCACGCCCTCGGCCATCAGCTTCGCCACGGCGTCGTTGAGCGCGACCATGCCGCCCGTGATCGACGCGCACCGCGTCCCGCCGTCCGCCTGGATCACGTCGCAGTCGATCGTGATCTGCCGCTCGCCGAGCTTCCTGAAATCGACCGCCGCGCGCAGGGCCCGCCCGATGAGGCGCTGGATCTCCGTGAACCGGGCGTCCTGCCTCAGCTTCTTGATGTCGCGCTCCTTGCGCCCGCCGCCCGTGGAGGACGGCAGCATCGCATACTCCGCCGTCACCCACCCCGTGCCCGTTTCGCGCAGGAACGGCGGCACCTTCTCCTCCACGCTCGCCGTGCAGATCACCCACGTGTCGCCCCACTTGATCAGCACGCTGCCCGCCGCGTGCTTCGTGAAGTTGCGGATGATCTCGACCTTTCTCAGTTCATCGGGTTTCCTCATGATGCGTTCTCCTTCCTGTTTCCCAAGTGCCGCCCCCTACGCCGCGAACTTCAGCGCGAGGCCCCCCACCAGAATCACCACGATCAGCGCGGGCACGCCCCAGCGCATCCAGGGCGCCACCGCATCCGGCAGGTTCCACCCGGCCCCCGCCGAGGCCTCCGCGCGGAAGGCCGCCCACCCCCAGCCGAACCGCCGCGTCGCGAAGAGGCAGATCGAAAGGCACCCGAGCGGCAGCCACAGCTGGCTCACCGCGAAGTCCTCCCAGTCCAGCACCCCCTCGACGAGCACGCACGGCAGCGAACAGACCGCCACGCCCGCCCCCACCAGCAGCGCCGCCTGCCACCGCCGCCGCACCCACTGGTCCTGCACGCCCCCAATCAGGCACTCGAACACGGCGATGATCGTCGTCAGCGCCGCGAACGAGAGGAAGAGGAAGAAGCAGAACCCCCAGACCCGTCCCCCCGGCATCGCCTGGAACACCTTCGGCAGCGCCACGAAGATCAGCCCCGGCCCCGCCGCGTACTCCACATGGTAGGCCGCGCAGGCCGGGAACACGATCAGCCCCGCCAGCAGCGCCACCAGCGTGTCGATCACGATGATCAGCGCGGACTCCTTCACGAGGGAGTGTTCCCTGCCGATGTAGCTGCCGAAGATCGTCATCGACCCCACCCCGATCGAGAGCGTGAAGAACGCCTGCCCCATCGCGTCGAACACCGCCTTCCAGGGATGCTCCATGAACTTCCCCCAGTCCGGCGCCAGATAGAACCTCAACCCCTCCGCCGCCCCCGGCAGCGAGACGGCCTTCACCGCCAGCACCACCAGCAGCGACAACAGCGACAGCATCATCACCTTCGTCACCCGCTCCACGCCCTTCACCACGCCCGCCAGGCAGACGCCCGTCGCCACGCCCACCGCCACGAGCATGGCGGCCACGCACGTCGCCGGGCTCCCCAGCAGCGCCCCGAACGCCGCCCCCGGCTCCTCCGCGAGGCCCCTCCCCGCCGCATAGTCCCCGGTGTACTTCAGCAGCCACCCCGCAACGTCCGTATAGTAGATCATCAGCACGAAGCATCCGGCGAAGACGACCGTCCCCCAGACCTTCCACACTCCCCTCAGCCTCTCCGGGGCCAGTTCGGCGAACGCCTCGGCGATTCCCTTCCGCGCCCCGCGCCCGATCGCCAGCTCCGCCATCAGCATCGGGAACCCCAGCAGCGCCAGAAAGGCCAGATAGACGAGCACGAACGCCGCGCCGCCGTTCTGCCCCGTCACGAACGGGAACCGCCACACGTTCCCCAGCCCCACGGCGCAGCCGGCGGTCAGCATCAGAAATCCGAGCCGCGACCCAAGCGTCGCGCGCTTCGCACCCATTGTCTCTTCCATGGCAATAGTATAGCACAAGCCGCACCCCGTCCGCACGACCCGGGCCAAGGCCAAGCGTCGGGGCGACAGGGGCCGATCGTCGGGACGACAGGGGTCAATCGTCGGGGAGGTAGGGGGTAATCGTCGGGGTGATAATGGATTCACTTGCGCAACCAAATGAATTCACTTGCGCAAGTGAAAAAATTCAGTTGCGCAACCAAACTGATTTGGTTGCGCAAGAGAATCCCAAATCACCCCGGTGCGACGACGTTCCCTCGCCGACGGAATCGCGTCCTCGCCCCGACCCAGGGCCCTTCCCCTCCCGACGCCGAGGCAGGAGGCCCCGCACGCGGGAAAGGAGGCCCCTCGTCGCCTTCCCGGCCGTCGCGGGGTATCTTTCCGCTCGTCAAGGCGGGAAAGATATGGTTAAATATCGAGCGCATGGATAAACAGTCTCTACGTGCTCGCTTTCAGGCGGCGAAGGACCTCCTCGCCCGACCTAGACGCATCCTCGTATCCGGCCATCTCAGCCCGGACGGCGACTCGCTGGGCTCGATGATCGCACTCGCCCGCATGCTTCGCGCCGCCGGGCACGACGCCTACGCCACGGCGGACGTCCATGCCCTCGGCAAACCCGGCTTCCTCGACGGCGTCTCGGACCTCATCCCGCTGCGCAAGCTCCGCCGTCGCAAGTTCGATCTCTTCGTCTACGTGGACGCCTCCGCCCCCTCCCGCCTGCCGCCCGAGGTGCGTCCCTTCGCCGAGAAACTCCCCACCCTCACCATCGACCACCACGCCACGAGCCAGGAGACCGGCGCCGTCTCCATCATCGACGCCACCGCCTCCTCCGCCGGCGAACTCGTCTGGCGCTTCGCCAAGTGGATGGAATGGCCGTTCGACCGGGTCGTCGCCGAGGCGCTCTGGGTCGCGATCGTCACGGACTCCGGCCGCTTCGCCTACGACTCCACGCGGCCCGGCACGCTCCGGGCCGCCTGCGACCTGCTGAAGTGCGGCGTGCGCACGGCCTACATCAACGACGTCCTCTACTGCTCCTTCAACGCGAAGGCGACCGAGCTCAAGCGCCGCGCCTGGCGTTCGCTCCACATCTGGAAGAACCGCAGGGTCGCCGAGGTCAGCCTCACGCGCGACGACTTCCGCGAGGTGCGCGGCACCAAGGCCGAGGCCGAGGACGTCATCGAGATCCCCCGCCAGGTCGCCCGCAACGAGATCGCCCTCTTCTTCTACCAGATTCCCGACCGCACGCACGAGACGCGCGTCTCCATCCGCACGCGCGCCCCCTGGGACGCCACCGCGCTCGCCACCCGCTTCGGCGGCGGCGGGCACGTCCGCGCCGCCGGCTGCACCATCAAGGGCAGCATGGCCATCGCCAAGCGGCAGATGCGCAGGGCCGTGAAGGAGATGCTCGCCGCGAAATGAACAGGGTCCTCATCCTCACCGACGGCAAGGCCGGGCACGAAAACCAGTCCAGGGCCTTCGCCCGCGCGCTGGGCCGCGACTTCGACCTCGTCGAGATCCACTTCAGGGGCGCGTTCCACAAGGCGCTCTCCTACCTCTTCGACCACCTCGGCCTCCACACCCTCGGCCTGTTCGCGGGGGGCGGCGCGATCCGCGAGCGGACGCGCGGCCCCTACGCGGCCGTGCTCGGCACCGGCTCCGGCACCTTCTACGCCGCGAAGGCCCTCGCCCGCGCGCTCGGCGTGAAGTGCGGCGTGGTGCTCTACCCGCGCGGCTACCGCATCGCCACCTTCGACTGCGTGCTCGCCCCGGCCTTCGACCACCCGCCCGCCGCGCCGAACGTCATTGAGATCCCCGCGAACCTCGTCGCCAACGACGCCGCCTTCTACGCGGCCGGCACCCAGGCCTTCCTCGCGCGGCACCACGCCGCGCGGAACGCGGTCGGCGTGATCGTCGGTGGGCCCAACGCCTGCTCCACCATGACGGCCGACTGGATGCGCGCCGCCCTCACGAAGCTCTTCGCCGAACACGGCCACCCCGCCTTCGCCGCGCCGGGCGCCGCGGCCCCTCAAACCGAGTTCTGGGTCACCACCTCGCGGCGCACGCCGCCCGAGGTCGAGGCCGTCGTCGATTCATTCCCCTTCGACTACAAGCTGCTCTACTCGCGGGACCACTTCAACCCGATCCCCGCCTTCGTCTCCCTCGCGAAGACGCTCTACGTCACCGCCGAATCCACGGGGATGCTCTCGGAGGCCTGCACGTTCGGCGCCGCTGAGGTGCGCGTGCTGGACAACCTCAAGCCGGGACCGCACAAGTTCCGCCGCTTCGCGGAGTTCTGCGCCACCCTCGGCGCGAAGAAGATCGACCTCTCCGCGCAGTTCGCCGCCGCCCGCGCCCTCCTCGGGCTGTGAGGCTACAGCTACAGGTCGAACGCCGCCCGCGCGAAGTCCATCATCTGCCCGGTGCGGTAGAGGAAGTCGAGCGCGTTGTAGCGGTCGCGCATGTGCGCGGCCATGTTGACGTTCGCCAGCGAGGCTTCGCGCGTCGTGCCGATCTCCTCGGGATGCACCGGCGCGCCGACGACGCGCAGCCGCCGCGCGATCTCCTGCGCGGGGAGCAGCTGCCGCGCGAGGCGGGCCCTGATCTCGGGCCAGCGCGTCTTCGCGATCGTCAGCTGCGCGCGCAGGCCCTCCTTGTCGAGGTACTTCGCCTTCGTCGTCGTCACGCCCACGTCGGGGAACGGCGTGCCCGCGAAGAGCCGCCGCGCCACCGCCTCCTCGTCCGGCCAGGCGGGCCAGGCGGCGACGCACGCCTCCACGTCGAGCCGCGTGTAGTCGCAGGCGAGGATCCTCTCGTAGAGGCGGCTCATGAAGTAGGTGTAGACGCCCACCTGGATGCCGTGCGGCACGATGTCGCCCCGATAGGTGTGGTTCTTCATTTCGAGGATGTGGCTGAACATGTGCTCCGCGCCCGAGGCGGGGCGCGAGCTCTGCATGTCCTGCATCGCGAAGCCGCCGAGCATGAGCCCCTCCACGAATCTCGTGAGCGGCCCCGTCTCCATCGCCGCCACGCCCTCGGGATCGGAGAGCGCCTCGGGGAGGCCGTCCTGGACGGTGTGCCACGCGCGCGCGTGCCATTCGCTGGCGCCGAGCTCGTGGGCGAGAATCCAGTCCGCGCCGGCGGGCACCTTCGCGAGCAGGTCCGCGAAGCCGCTCGCCGCCATTCCCTTCGGCGCCGTGCGCATCACGTCGAGGTCCGCCACGATCACGCGCGGAGCCGGGCACGCATACGTCTTCTTCGCACCCTCGGGGGAGCGGATCGACGCGCCGAAGCTCGAGTAGCCATCCACGCTCGCGGCCGTCGCGCACACCATGTAGGGGATGCCGATCTCGCCGCTTGCGAGCTTCGTCAGGTCGTTGACCACGCCCGAGCCCACCGCGACCGGAACGAGCGCGCCGCCCTTGGCGATCTCGGCCTTCAGGAATTCACGCACCTCGGCGGCGTAGTGGTAGTCCGCATGGAAGATCCTGCCATCCGGCTCGAGGATGTAGGTGACCACCGCGACGCCCCTGGCCTTCAGCATCTCCGCAACCTTCTCGCCGGCCGCCGACCAGGTGCGCGGATCCACGATCACCGCCGCGCGCGTCTCGCCCGGGAACCACTGGGCGAACAGCGGCGCCGTCTGGTCCAGCACGCCATCGCCGATTACGCACGCCTTCGTGTCCGTCGCGTGCTTCAGAGCCTCTTCGATCATTTCCTTCGACATGCCAAACTTCCTTCCTTGCGAATCGCGCCAATTATACCACATTCACCTCGCAACAATCAGCTTCCGATTCGTCCCCGCCAGGGCGCAAGAACAGGAACATCGTCTCCGGCAACAGGGATTCCTGCCATGAAAATCAAGGTTTTGGCAAAAGGCGCGAAGATCGGGCCTGCCTCGTTTGAGTATGAACCGGGATACGAATTCATCTCCGACCTCGCCTGCTCGGAATACGACTGACTGGTTGTCTACGACGAACTGCACACGGAGGGGCCCGTTTCAGCGCCACGCGCCGAGGGCGGCGCGGGTACTTCGCGCGCCAGACCGAGTTCAAATGGGGACAGTCCCCGTCTCCTCCCAAATGGAAGTCCCAATGGGGATAACCCCATTACGATGAGCGCGACGACATGGCTCCACGGCGTGAACACCCGCGAGAGGTCCCTTGTTGCGGACGCCGCCGCATGAAAAACATTCGGCGGGATGAGGTTGACTCTCTTCTTGAGGATAGGGTATACTGTCCTCGTTGGTTCTGGTGGTGTTTGTTCTAGCCTAAGCCTGCAGGTTATAGGATCATGCGCCAGTTGCAATG
>JBJEWG010000070.1:0-3332 GCA_051884935.1 Kiritimatiellia bacterium
GTCCATGCCCGCGAAGACGCGCCCCACGATTCTCTCGTCCTTCGCCACGGCCACGCTCTGCGTGTCCGTCGAACGGTCTATCACCAGAAGGTTCATGCTACCTGCTCTTCGCCGCCTGCTGCTGCAGCCAGGCCTCGATGAACGGCTGGATGTGGCCGTCCATGACGGCGTTCACGTCGGAGGTCTCCACCTCCGTGCGCAGGTCCTTCACCATTGTATACGGGCAGAAGACGTAGGACCTGATCTGCGACCCCCAGCCGTTCGCGCTCTTGGCGCCGTAGAAGCGGTCCATCTCGGCGCGCTTCTGGTCCTCGTAGTATTCGTAGAGCTGTGCGCGCAGCATGTTCATGGCCTTTTCCTTGTTCATGTGCTGCGAACGCTCCTTCTGGCAGGCCACCACGATGCCGGTGGGCAGGTGGGTGAGGCGCACGGCGGAGTCGGTCTTGTTGACGTGCTGGCCGCCCGCGCCGCCGGAGCGGTAGGTGTCGATGCGCAGGTCCTCGTCCTTGATCTCCACGTCGATGTCGTCCGCGATCTCGGCGACCGTCTCGACGGAGGCGAAGGAGGTCTGGCGGCGCTTGTTCGCGTCGAACGGCGAGATGCGCACGAGGCGGTGGATGCCGCGCTCGGCCTTCATCGTGCCGTAGGCGTAGGGCCCCTCGATGCGGAAGTAGACATCCTTGAGGCCCGCCTCCTCGCCCGGCTGCTGGTCGTATTCCTCCACCTTCCAGCCCTGGTTCTCGGCGTAGCGCTGATACATGCGGTAGAGCATCGCCACCCAGTCGCAGGCCTCCGTGCCGCCCTGGCCGGCGTGGAGCTTCACGAAGACGTTGTAGGCGTCGAACTTGCCGCCGAGCAGGGACTGCATGCGGAGCTTGCCGAAGTGCTCGTCGGCCCGGTCGCACTCCGCCATCGTGTCCTTGAGCGCGGTCTGCTGCGCGGCGCCCTCCTCCATCTCGGCGAGTTCGAGCATCACCGCGGCGTCCTCGACCGTCTTCGACAGCGCGTCGAACGGCCCCACGTACGCGCGCTCGGCGTTCGTGGCGGCGATCACCTCCTTCGCCTTCGCCTGGTTGGTCCAGAAGTCCGCATCGGCCTGCTGCGCCTCAAGCGCGGCGAGGTTCCGCCGCCGCTCTTCGATCTTCACGTAGTCGGCCATCTCGGCGACGCTCTTCTTGAGCGCGTCGATGCGCTGGCTCACCTCTTCCACTTCCAACAGCTTCTCTTTGACTTCTTCGGCCATGACGTCTCCATCCCGGATGCGGGTTTCAGGTTCCCTTCGGCTTGCGGCCCCTCAGCTCTGCGCGGCCTTCCTGTGCGGGCAGCCGGCGCACGTCCCGGCGAGGGACGGGTCCTTCCCGTCGAAGCAGTAGGTGCAGATCTTCTCCTTCGGCAGGCCGATGGACGCGACGAGGTCGTCGAGGCGCTGGAACGCGAGGGAAGTCAGCCCGAGGTTCTTGCGGATGTATTCGACCATGCCCTTGTACTCCGGCGAGTCCGGGTTCTGGTACTTCTCCACGTTCGCCTCCTCCGCCGCGCCCTCTTGCTCGCGGATGTAGCGGCGCGTGATGAGGTCGTAGACGCTCTTCGAGCGCGAGAAGTTCAGGAACCGGCAGCCGTAGAGCAGCGGCGGGCAGGCGATGCGCATGTGCGTCTCCTTCGCGCCGTACTGGTAGAGCCGCTTCGCCTGGTTGCCCAGCTGCGTGCCGCGCACGATCGAGTCGTCGCAGAAGACCAGCCGCTTGCCGCGGATCAGCTCGGGGATCGGGATCAGCTTCATCGCCGCCACCCGGTCGCGCTGGCGCTGGTCGCCCGGCATGAACGACCGCGCCCACGTGGGCGTGTACTTCACGAACGGCCGCACGTACTTGAGGCCCGCCTCGTGCGCGTACCCGAGCGCGTGCGAGGTGCCGCTGTCCGGCACGCCCCCCACGCTGTCCACCTCCACCGGATTCCGCCGCGCGAGGAACCCGCCGCTGCGGTAGCGGGCCATCTCCACGTTCCGCCCCTCGTAGGTCGAGGCCGGGAAGCCGTAGTACACCCAGAGGAAGGAGCATATCGCCATCGCCTCGCCGGGCTCGACCTCGGTGTGGTACCCCTCCGGCGTCATCACCACCACCTCGCCCGGGCCCAGATCGCACACATGGTCGTAGCCCAGATTCGCCAGCGCGCACGACTCCTGAACCGCGATCATCGCCCCCTTCTTCCGCCCCAGAATCACCGGCGTGCGCCCATATCGGTCGCGCATCGCGTAGAACGTCCCCTCCCCCGTCACAAGCAGCAGTGAAAGACTGCCCTCCACCACCGCCTGGACACGCTTCAAACCTTCAACTATCGTATCCTGGGACGCGATAATCGCGGAAATAAGCTCCGTCTGCCCCAGCACGCCGGACGTCGTGGAATACTGAAGCTGCGCGTGGCGGTTCTCGAAGAGCTCGTTCTTCAACGCCTCCATGTTCGCGACCAGCCCCACCGTCACCAGCGTGTAGTCGCCGAGATGAGACGACATCACGAGCGGCTGCGGATCGGTGTCCGAAATCACGCCGATGCCGACGTTTCCGTGGAAATGTGCGAAATCGTTCTCGAACTTCGTCCGAAACGGCGCGTTTTGGATGTTGTGGATAGCCCGCAGGAACTGTCCATTCGGCTCCAACACCGCCATTCCGCCCCGATGCGTCCCGAGGTGGGAATGGTAATCGATCCCGAAGAAGAGGTCCGAAACACAGTCTTCTCGCGAAATGACGCCGCAAAATCCGCCCATAGAGTCTCCTAGTTCAAGGGCCGATAGTCTATCAAATCCCGGCCTCCGCCGCAATGCCAAAGGGGCAGGTCGGCGAGGGGATGGCGGAGGGTCGCGCCACCCTCGGGCTTAGGGTCGCGCGACCCTCCGCCTCAGGGTAGAGCTACCCTCCGGCAGGGGGTTGCGCCCCCCCCCCGGCAGGGTGTCGCGCATCAGGTGGGCAGGGGGTCGCGCGACCCTACGGCAGGGTGTCGGGCGACGAAAGACCTTCCCCTCTGGGACAGAATGACACAGCTCAGCGCACGGTGTGTCAATTTGGCACAACACCACCCTTGACCTGTGGCCGATCTCTGAGCTGCGCGGTTGTCAGCGGATCGTGATCACCGTGCTGCGGTTGAAGACCGTCACCGTGGCCACTTCGCTGAGCGCGGTCGTGCCGTCCGCGAGGGTTGCGGCCACCTGATAGCGGTGCGTGCCCGCACGGATCGGCTCGATCTCGCACCAGGCCGACGTCGCGCCCGGCACGGACTCGCCGTCGCGGAACCACTGATACCCCGTCGCACCGATCGCGTAGGCCGTGAGCGTGAAGGCC
>JBJEWG010000071.1:0-3321 GCA_051884935.1 Kiritimatiellia bacterium
GGGCGCGTCCGGCGCTCTGGCTCGACGCCTCGCGCGCGGACACGATGCAGCAGTACCTGAACTGCGTGTTCACGAACGGCATCGTGATGCGGCGCTGGAACGACTGCCGCCCCGAGCAGACGACGCTCTACGGGCTGAACCCGCGCGGCGGTGGCTATATGCGCGTCTATCCCTACGTGATGACGAACGCGCTGAACGGGATGAGCATCGTCTCGATGGGCGCGCAGGACGGGATGATCGAGGCGGAGTATGCCGAAGTCGGCGCGAGCGGCGATCCCAAGGCGGAGACGCGCCGCCTGCCGTTCAACAAGCCGATCAACGTCCGCACGGCGATCATCGTCTTCGGCAGCCAGTTCGGCGGGGGCGGCGCGATTCTCGGCGGCGACATGGAGACGGGGGGCGCTCAGGACGTCAACGGGGATGAGGAATGGATTGAGGAGAACGTGCACTGCTCGTTCACGCGCGGGGGCACCGCCAACGACTACAAGAACTCGTCCACGGCGATCTTCGCGAAGAAGCGGAACACGTGGGTGGACGGCCTCGCGGTCGATCCCACGAAGACGGGCTACAACGGCGGCTGGCAGATCGTGTCGTTCGAGTCCGAGACGGAGGCGGGCGAGGTGGTCCGCTCGCTCGGCAAGATGGAGTCGTGGCAGGAGAAGCAGGGCGGGCAGAACTACGCCGAAATCCTGCTCTACACAAACGCGCTCACGACGGCGGAGCGTCGCGCGGTGGAGGTGCATCTGGCCCGCAAGTGGGGGCTGGCGTGCGGGTCGCTGCCGTTGAACGGCGCGGGGCACGTCGATGTGGCGGATGTCCTCCCGGCGGAGGGTGCCTTCTCGGGCACGGTGAATCTCGCGGCGGGGGCGCGGCTCGATTTGGGCGCGGCGCCGCAGACGGAGGCCGACGTTCCGGCCGAGGGGCGCGTGGGGTGGTTCGACCCGGACGACGTGGCGTCCGTCGAGCTGGCGGGCGCTTCGCAGCCGGGCATGGAGGACCGCGTCTACGGCGTCTTCGACCGCGTCAAGGGGCGCGCGCCCGAAACGCCCTATTTGTACGGACTCTACAACGGTTCGGCCGACCGCCGCCCGCGCGCCGTCCGTGGCGCGCACGGGGATGGTCCGGCGCGGACGTGGCTTCAGTTCTATGGCGGCGAGAACACGATGCGCATCAAGAATGACCCGAGCCAGGTGCGGGGAAGCGATAGCAGTTGCATCAAGCTGAACATCCGCACGGCCTTCATCGTGAGCGATTCCGTCCACGGCGGCGGCATGCCGATTTCCGACGACATGAGCATGAACGGCTTGGTGAGGTGTCGCAACGTGAGCAACGCCGCGAGCCCGATCTGGGCATCGGGCACGGACAAGCTGATCACGGGCGGCCTCACGCGGCTCAACGGGCAGAAGGTCGATGGCACGACGACGGGCTTCACGGGTGGCCCCGAGGTCTTCTCCTTCACGACGACGGCCGACTTCCCGGCGGGGTTCTTCGGGTGGTGGCAGACTAGCCGCGAGGTGCTGGGCGAGATTCTGCTCTACAACCGCGAGCTGGCGGGCGAGGAGCGGGACGCGGTCGAGCGCTATCTGGCGTGGAAGTGGCTGGGGCGGCTGCCGGGCGGCTGGTGCGACTGGCGGCGCGCGACGGTGTCCGGCGCGGGCACGGTGACGGCGGCGGATCAGGCGTGGCTGCCGGGCTTCGACGCGGCGTTCGCGGGCACGCTCGACCTCGCCGGGCCGCTGGCGTTCCACGTGGACGCGGCGGGCGCGGTGACGGACGCGCTGAACCTGCCGACGGGGGCGACGCTGACCCTGCCGGCGGAGGGGACGCTCGACGTGACGTTCTCGAAACGGCCCGTGACCTGCGTGCTGGCGCGGGCGGGCGCGGTCACGGGGATGGACCCGGCCCGCTGGACGGTGAACGTGACGCCGGAGCCCCGCGGCACGTTCCACGTCGTCTGCGCGAACGGCGAGCTGCGTCTTGAGGTGCCGCCCTCCGGCACGGTGCTCTACCTGCGGTGACGGCGGGTGGCCGAAGGGGTTGTGGTATACTATGCCCCACCTATGAAGACTCTGCCGTTTACGAATGAACAGCTCGCGGCGATTGCCCGCGAGCACCCCACGCCGTTCCACATCTACGACGAGAAGGCCATCCGCGCGAACGCGCGTCGCCTAAAGGCTGCCTTCGCCTGGAATGAGGGTTTTCACGAGTACTTCGCGGTCAAGGCGGCCCCGAACCCCTATCTGATGCAGGTGCTGCGCGAAGAGGGGTTCGGCAGCGACTGCTCGTCCATGGCCGAGCTCGTCCTCGCGGAGGCGGTCGGCAACGTGGGCGAGGACGTGATGTTCACCTCGAACGACACGCCGGACGAGGAGTTCCAGAAGGCGAAGGCGCTCGGGGCGATCATCAACCTCGACGACATCACGCACATCGCCGCCGTCGAACGCGCCTGCGGGGGGCTCCCCGAACTGATGTGCTGCCGCTGGAACCCGGGTCCGCTCAAGGGCGGCAACGCGATCATCGGCAAGCCCGAGGAGGCGAAGTACGGGTTCACGACCGAGCAGCTGTTCGAGGCCTACGCCCAGCTGAAGGCGAAGGGCGTGAGGCGCTTCGGGCTCCACACGATGGTCGCCTCGAACGAGCTCGACCCGCAGTACATCATCGACACGGCGGCGCTGCTCTTCGACCGCGTGGTGGAGATATCCCGGAAGGTCGGCATCACCTTCGACTTCGTGAACATCGGCGGCGGCATCGGCATTCCCTATCGCCCGGACCAGACGGCGCAGCCCCTGGAGCGGATCGGCGCGGGCATCGAGGCGGCGTACCGCGAGCGCCTGCTGGCGAAGGGGCACCCGGACCTGAGGCTCTACATGGAGTGCGGGCGCTGCATCACGGGGCCGTATGGCTATCTCGTCGCGCGCGTGCGGCACATCAAGCGCACGTACCGCACCTACGTGGGGCTCGACGCCTGCATGTCGAACCTGATGCGCCCGGCGCTCTACGGGGCCTACCACCACATCTCGGTGCCGAAATACGGCGCGGCGGGCACCACCTACACGGAGGCGGCGGAGGTGCCGCTGATGCGCTGCGACGTGACGGGCTCGCTCTGCGAGAACAACGACAAGTTCGCGATCCAGCGCGAGATACCCGTCGTCGAGCCGGGTGATCTGGTCGTTCTCCACGACGCGGGCGCCCACGGCCACGCGATGGGCTTCCAGTACAACGGCAAGCTCCGCAGCGCCGAGCTGCTGCTGCGCGAGGACGGTTCGGTGAAGACGATCCGCCGCGCCGAGACGCTGGGCGACTACTTCGCGACGCTCGACT
>JBJEWG010000072.1:0-3279 GCA_051884935.1 Kiritimatiellia bacterium
CTCCATGGCGGAGTAGAGCAGCGCCGAGCGTTCCGTCGCGATGAGGTTCGCCACCGCCGCCGTGTTCACCAGCAGCTCGCACGCCACCGCCCGCCCGCCCGAGACCGCCGGCAGAAGATGCTGCGAGACGATGCCGCGCAGCACGAGCGACAGCTGCTTGCGCACGCCGTCCTGCTCCACGGGCGGGAAGACCGAGATCAGCCGCTCCACCGCGCCCGCGCAGTCCCCCGCGTGCAGCGTCGCGAAGACGAGGTGCCCCGTCTCGGCCGCCGTGATCGCCGTCCGGATCGTCGCGAGGTCGCGCATCTCGCCCACCAGAATCACGTCCGGGTCCTGCCGCAGGGCCTCCACGAGCGCGTCGTTGAAGCTCCGCGCGTCGCGCCCCACCTGCCGCTGGTTCACGAGGCACTGGCGCGAGGCGTGGACGAACTCGATGGGGTCCTCGATGGTGATGATGTGCCCCCGCCGCGTCCGGTTGATCCAGTCGATGAGCGTCGCGAGGGTCGTGGACTTGCCGCTCCCCGTCGGCCCCGTCACGACCACCAGCCCGTCCATGCACCGGCAGAAGTTCGCCAGCTGGCCCGGCAGCCCCAGGCTCTCCAGCGAGCGGAACTCGTTGTCGAGCCGCCGCAGCGCCACGGCGGAACGCCCCGCCTCGCGGAAGAGGTTGAAGCGGTAGCGCGTGCCGCTGGCCGACGTGACCGCGCCGTCGATGGACCCCTCCCGCAGCAGCGTCGTGCGGACGCGCTCCGTGCCGTCGGGGCACCCGAGCGGCAGCGTTTCGAGCCCCAGCTCCATCGCCACCGCGTCGATCTCCTCGGCGGAGAGCGCCGCGAAGGCCGGATGCGGCACCAGTTCGCCCTGCATCCGAAAGCGCGGGACCTGCCCCGCCGCCAGATGCACGTCGCTCGACTTCGTCGCCTCGCACTGCGCGAGAAGCGCTGTCAGATAGGGACTCATACCACGGGCCTCCTTCGTTCACCCAACGGGCGGCGGCATCTCCACGCCTTCGGGAAACAGCTGGGAGAGAATCTGCTCGGCGGGCGTGTAGGCCTTCTTCCGCGCATTGCAATCCTTACAGCAGGGCACGCAGTTGCCCCGCGTGGACTTGCCTCCCCGCGCCACGGGCACCACATGGTCGAGCGTGAGATTCGCCGCCCCCACCTGCCGCCCGCAGTAGTGGCACACGCCCGCCGCGATCTTCGCCTGCCACCAAGGCGTGCGGCGCAGTTCGCGGGCCTTTTCGCGTTCCCGCTTCACGTGCGCGGGGTCTGGATGCAGATCAAGCCAATCCTCCATGCCCCGAATTATACCATAAACCGCCGTAGAGGCCACGGCATTCTCTCCCCGACGCCACGGCATTCTCTCCCCGACGCCACGGCATTCTTCCCCCGACGCCACAGCAGAAGCGAGCCGTCCCAACGGCTCAATCCCGCCCATGATCTTTCCTTCACTTGCGCAACTAAATGAATTCTCTTGCGCAAGAGAAAAAATTTGGTTGCGCAACTGAATTTATTTGGTTGCGCAAGTGAATTTATTTGGTTGCGCAAGTGAATCCCCGATCGTCCTGCCATCTGACCGGGATGATGCGCACGACTCGACCGGGGTGATGCGCACGATCCACCCACACCCTCCTAGGCAAAACCCCCATCCCTCTAGACCAATCCGCGTCCTCATCCAGATCAAATCACATCCCACCCCATGCGGATGACCTGCGGAATTGCCTCCGCTTCGGCCTTGACATTCCGTCCAATACCGTCTAAACTGCACGACAATTGTTAAGTTATAATGTCATTATTATGAGAAAATGGTATCGGATTCTTTGGATTGCGTCGCTGGGGATTCTGGCGGCGGTTGGCGTGTGGTGGTGCACGAAGGACACGGCGACGTATGCCCGCGAGGCGGCGGCGTTTCTCGCGGGGCGGGACGGAAGCGTGCAGGCGCGGCAAATCGCGGCGATCCGCCAGGCGACGGCGGGCGAGACGAATGCGCTCGTCGCCGTGCGGGCCGCGCGGAACACGCTCGCGCCCCTGCCGGAGGGCGTGACGGCGACGATGGTATTGCCAGAGGCGCGTCTCTATGCCCCCACACACGGGCACGACCTGCCGCTGCTCATCTACCTGCACGGCGGCGGATGGGTGATCGGCAGCATCGCGAGCTGTTCGGCGTTCTGCGGGGCCGTCGCGGCGAACGGCGTCGCGGTGCTGGCGCTCGACTATCCGCTCGCGCCGGAGCATCCGTTCCCGGCGGCGCTCGATTTTGTGGCGGCGGTCTATCGGCTCGTCGCGGTGAATCCGGCGCAGTGCAGATGCGACCCCAAGCGGATTGCGATCGGCGGCGACTCCTCGGGCGGCAACCTCGCGCTCGCCGCCGCGTTCAGGCTCCAGGGCACGGGACTTGCGCCCTCCGCGCTCGTCCTCTACTATCCCGTGACCGCCGCGCTTGCGGACGGCACGGCCGCGTGGCGCGACTACGCGACGGGATTCGGCATGGACGCCGCGTTCATGGACGCCTGCAACGCGGCCTACCTGAACGGACACGACTCCCGCGATCCGCTCGTCTCGCCGCTCTATGCGACGGACGCGCAGCTTGCGGCGCTGCCGCCGGTCCATCTGCTCGCGGCGGACCACGACGTTCTGCGCGACCAGGGCAAGGCGTTCGCCGACCGGCTGAAGGCGCTTGGCGGGCCCGTCCGCTACGAGAACCCGCGCGGCACCACCCACCTCTTCGTGACGGTTCCCGGCCAGCCCGCCGCCTTCAACCGCGCCGTCGCGTTCGCGGTCGAGGCGTGCAGGTGACGGCTAGAACGTGAGCTTCACGCCCGTCCAGATCATCGCGCCGGCCATTGGATAGCCCGGATAGTACTCGTAGTGCTGGTTCGTGAAGTTCTCGACGGAGACGTAGAACTCGCTTCCGTCCGAGACGATGGGGAGGAACGACTTGAGCGGCACGGCCACGCGGGTGTTGAAGACGAAGGCGTCGTCCAGCTTGCACAGATTCGCCCGGTCCGCCTCCGCCCGCACGGAGTAGGCGTTCATGGAGCCGATGTACTGGCCGTCGAGCGTCCACTTCAGCCAGTCGCAGATTTCCCACGTGCCGCCCGCGGTGAACGTCCAGCGCGGCAGACGCGACACCGGGTGCGTCTCGGGGTTCGTCCACGTGCCGCCCGCGAAGAACGCGAAGTCGTCCGTGGGGCGCCAGTGCGAGGAGAGTTCGACGCCCGTGGCGCGCAGGTTGCCCGAGTTGACGTAGCCCGTCGCCGTGCGGTCGATGCGGTCC
>JBJEWG010000073.1:0-3271 GCA_051884935.1 Kiritimatiellia bacterium
GGAATCAGCGGAAAATTATCATGAATCCGCTCGCGCCGCGCGTGACCGTGAGCGAGCCCCCGCCCGCGCCGATGAAGCCGTCGAGGCGCGTCCCCGTGCCGCCCTCGCCGCAGTAGACCCCCGCCTTCAGCCGCCGCCCGCCGCAGGTCGCGTAGGCGATGGCCGCCTGCACCCCCTCCCCCAGCACGAGCTGCGCCCCCGGCGCGATGGTGAGCGTCGATTCCCTCCCCGCCGGCAGCGTGTCGCCTGCGGTGAGCCTCAGCGTGCCCTCAGCCACCTCCACGTTCCCCGTCGTGAGGTTCTGCGCGCCGAAGCTCCAGACGCCCGCCCCCTCCTTCCGCAGCGAGACGGCCCCCTCGATTCGGCACTGCATGCGGAGCGTCGTCGTGTCAACCTCGTTCGAGATGGTCAGCGTCGCCGGCGCCTCGCTCTTGACCGTCTGGGAGGAGCCGTCGAGGGATTTTTCGTCCATCTCCAGCGCCGTGATGGTCTGGTCGAAGCCGCCCAGGTCGAGGAACGACGCGAAGAGATGCTCCCCGTAGACCTGCCCCAGCTTCACGCCGGCCCGCGCCAGCGTGTCGTTCGCATGGCAGAAGGCGCGGCCGGTGGCGATCTCCAGGCGGCTCCAGCGATTTCCCGACGCATGGAGGTGGAGCGCGCAGTTGTCGGTCTTCCGGAGCGTGGCGTTGCCGAGGTCGATTCGCGAATAAAACTCCATCCTGCCGCTGTCGCGCAGATACATCCCGGAACTGCCGTCGGCGAGGTCGGTGGCCGTCACCGTCGTGTCGCACCCCGGCTCGCCGAAGATCATGGTTCCGGACGCGCGCAGATACAGCTGGAACTTCCGCATGCGCACATCCCCCAGCCACTGGAACGTGCCGCTCGGCACCTCGATCGGATGGTCTCCGTTGTCCGTATACTCGGTGAACAGCGTCCGTCCAAGCCCGACGGCCTCGCCCGTCCCCTTGATCGTCGTCGTCTTTCCGCCCAGCGTCACATCCCCCTCGCCCATCGCGCGCGGGTCCGTGATGACCGTGCGCCCTCTGAGCACGAGGCCGCCGGTGAAGTCGTTCGTGCCGTTCAGCTCCACCATGCCCGAGCTGATAAGGGCGCCGCGCCCCGTCAGATGCCCCGTGACGGCGTTCGTGAACGCACCCCCCGTGCCCACGCGCACCGTCGTACCGGCGAGCGAACCCTCCAGCCGCAGCGCGCCGCCGTTGACCCGCGTCTCCCCGGTGTAGGTGTTCGCGTTCGCGAGCACGAGCGTGCCGGACCCCTCCTTCTCCACAACGCACCCCCCGGCGATGCCCGCGCCGCCGAACGTGTAGTCCTTCCCGCCGGAAACGACAACGGAAACCGGGCGGACCTCCTGCCCGATCGTCACCTCCGTCCGCTCCCCCGCGTCGCCGAAGGCGGCGACCTGCCCATCCGCGAACAACCCGTTCGCCCAGTTCGCCGTCGTGAAGTCCCACGCCGACGACTCCGCGCCCGTCCACGTCAGCACGCTCGACGGAATCGTCACGACCAGCCCCGTCGGCTCCAGCGTGAACGTCGTCGCCACCGGCCAGCCCGTGCCGAGGGTGAAGTACCCATCGCCGTCGCGCGCCTCGAACGAGAGGATCGTGTAGCTGCCCGGCGCCGGCACGGCGGCGTCCAGCCGATCGACCTTCACGACGTTGGGCACCGTCAGCTTCCTCACCCGCAGCGCCGCCCTCTCCGCCACGTTCGTCGCCCCCAGGCGCGAATCCATCTCGAAGGTGACGTCGCCGAGGCGCCCCACGCCGCCCAGCCGCGCGTTGGCCCTCACCACGCTCCGCTCGGCCGTCGAATAGTCCCCGTTCACCAGCAGCGTGCCCGCGCTCACCGTCACCGCGCCCGTGGCGCAGGACGTCCCGGACAGCGTCCACGTGCCCGAATCGTTCTTGTAGACCCAGGTCTGCGGCGTGAGGATGTCGCCCGCGAAGACGCCGTCGCCCACGCCGCCGAACGTCGCCCCCGTGCCGAGCCCGTCATTGGTGGGAGGGGTGGCCGATTGACCCGTTATGATCTCCATATCCCCCGTGAAGGTCGCCGTCGTCCCCGCAACCACATTGTACAGCTGCCCCGCGCCGACCCGGTAGTTCGGCCCGAGGAAGAGGAGCCGCCCGGTGAAGAGCGTATCCTCCTGCGCGTTGACGTAGAACCTCCCCGCCGTCTCGTATTTGTCCTGCCCGAGACTGAACGACATCCCCGAGCCGCCCGCCGCGGCCACGCTGTCCACCCGCAGCGCGCCTTCCCGCAGTTCATGCGCGGGGTCCGCCTCCGAAAACACATTCTCGGACGACCTGAGCCACACCTGCCCGCTGCCGTTGGGGCGAAAAACCCGCGTGAACCCGGCAATCGGCCCCTCGAACGTCACGTTGCTGCGCGTCTGGTCCGCCATGTTCAGCTGACCGCCCGGCGCCGTCACCGACTGCCTGAACAGAAGATGATGGCGGTACGTCGCAAAGCCACCGATCTTGGACGTGTTGTCCGCATTGTTCGGCAGCGAAATCTCAAGGTCCAGCGTGTCTGTCAGTTCCGCGCCGTCTTTCACGTCCGCCATGAAAACCGCATAATACCCTCCCCCTCCCTGTGGAGAGACGAACGTCGTGCCGCCCGTCAGCACCATCCTGTTGCCCGTGAGCGTGAACGGCGCCGACCGCTCCGCCGTCTGGCAGTCGTTGGAGAAGACCAGCGTCTCGAAGACCGTCGTCTCGGGGTCGTAGTCGTTCACGGGCGTCGTGCGGACGTTCCCGCGGAAGACGAGGATGTCGCCCGACGCCGGGGCCACGCCGCCCACCCAGTTCGCCGCCGTGGAGAGGTTGTCGTCCGCGCCGCCGCCGCACCATTCCCGTTGGGCCGCGGAGACCGTCAGCGCCCCCGCCGCGGCCATCCATCCCGCCAACGCCCACCGAGCCACATTCGGCTTCCGCCCGTCACGTCTCCCGATCATCCGTCATCCCTCCTTCTTATCCTTATTATAAGGAAACGTCACGCGACGAGCCGTCACGCGACGCCGGGCCGCGCACCGGCGTGGCCCGTTCCCTGAAAATATCCGAGGCGCAGACGCCTCCCTCCGCACACGCCCCAACCGCCACACGGCGGCTGGACGCATCCTCCCGAAACGTGTGCCGAACCGCCTATAACTGAAGGCAGACGAAGATTCCGAGGCGCAATGGAGCATTTACCCCCCCCCCCCCCCCCCCTATGGGTATGGGAAAGGGAAACGCCTTCCCGCAAAGAAGGAATG
>JBJEWG010000074.1:0-17470 GCA_051884935.1 Kiritimatiellia bacterium
GCGTAGTCGGCCATCATCGGGAACTGGAACATCATCTGGTCCACCTCCGCGTCGCAGTTGCCGCGCACGGCGAAGATCCGCTCCTTGAGGCCGTTCAGAATCTCCGTCACCCGCACGGGGTCGTAGAAGTTCGGCACGCCGTTGCGCGGGCCGTGGTAGAGCAGGTCGCCCAGCAGCACGATCCGGTCCGGGTTCAGCGTCTCCGCCATCTTCAACGCCGTCTCCAGCGTGGACGGCACGCCGTGGATGTCGCTCAGAAAGAGAAGTCTCATGCGCCGCCCCCTACGTCAGTGGATGTTGCCGCGCGAGGGGTGGGACTTCTTCTTCGGCGGGTCGAGCTTCAGGAAGGTCGCGAACTTCAGCGCCTCGGCGGGAATCTCCTCGCCCGTCGTATCCGGCATCTCGTGCAGCGGCGGCGGTGGCGTCTCAAGATGCTGGTGGTTGCGCGGCTTCGGGTTGACGAGCGCCCGCAGCGCGCCCTTGAATGCGTCGAGGCCCACCTCGCCCGCGTAGTCCTTGAGGTCGGCGTACTCGCGCAAGTCCTTGAGCGACGGCTCGCAGGAGATGGCGATCGGCGTCACGCCGGTCTCCCGCACGAAGCGCTTCAGGTTCCTGCGCCCCGCCGCGCGGTCCATCTTGTTCGCGAGTACGAGGAACGGACGCTCCGCGAGCTCGCCCTTGTATTCGGCGATCTCCTTCGCGAGCACCCGGTAGTCCTCCCACGGCTTGCGGTTGTCGGTTCCCGCCATATCGATCACGTAGACCAGCACGCGGGCGCGCTCAAGGTGCTTGAGGAACGCGAGCCCGAGCCCCACGCCGCGCGAGGCCCCTTCGATGATGCCCGGCACGTCCGCCATGCGGATCTGGGCGAAGTCCTCGTACTCGATCGTCCCCACGATCGGATTGAGCGTGGTGAACGGATAGGAGGCGATCTTCGGCGTGGCGCTCGAAAGGCGCGTCAGCAGCGAGCTCTTGCCCGCGTTGGGGAAGCCGAGCAGCCCCGCGTCCGCAATCGTCTTGAGCTCGAAGTGAAGCCGCTTCTCCTCGGCCTCGCCGCCGGCGGTGTGTTCGGTGGGGGCCTGGTTGACGGAACTCTTGAAGTGGACGTTGCCGAAGCCGCCCGCGCCGCCCTTGGCGACGACCACCCGCTGCCCGGCCGTCGTGATGTCCGCGACGACCAGCCCCGTCTCGCAGTCGGTCACCAGCGTCCCGCACGGCACATCCACCACGAGGTCCTTCCCCCGGCGGCCAAAACAGCGCCCGCCCGAACCCGGCACGCCGTTCTCGGCGAACAGCCTCGGGTCGTAGTAGAGCGAGAGAAGGGAGTTCACGTGCGTGGACCCGCGCAGCACCACGTCCCCGCCGCGCCCGCCGTCGCCGCCGTCGGGGCCGCCAAACGCCACCAACGCCTCGCGACGGAACGTCGCCACGCCGTCGCCCCCTTTCCCGGAACGCACGAGCACGTCAACCTGATCGATGAATGTCTTGTTCTTCACAAGGGTAGTATAGCACATTCCCCACCCGGGGCGCGCCACCCCCGCCTCCGCCCCACATCGAAGTGCGCGGCTTCGGCCGCGCCACCCACCCCCGCCACAGCCATGCCTGTCTCCGTCTCCATTGACCTCCCGCTCCTCGAATCCTCCCGAAGGGCCGCCGAGAAGATACTCGGCCGCCTCTCCACCCCGGCCGCCAAAGCAGAAGACGGCCGGATTCCCCTGGTTCGGCCAGTCCCACCCCAAGCGCTACCTCTGGCGCGGCGCGGGGCCGCGCGCCGCCACCACGTCGATGAAGTAGTAGGCGTCCGGGTTGACGCCCTCCCGCCAGTCCACGGCGCCGCTGCCCTCCTCCCGCCGACACCACATCATATCAACACCGACGGGAAATGCGCCCCCTATACGATCTAAAGTTCCACTCGGCAGTGGAAGAGATTTTACTGCCGAGTGGAGGAAATTCCACTGCCGAGTAGAATTTATTCCACTGAGCAGTGGAATTCTGAGTCGCCTAGACGATCCCGTGTCCCCTCCTAGGCGAAAACACGCCCTCACCTAGACGAAACCGCACGCCCATCAAGATGATTCCCCTCCACCCACCCAGACCCCCCATTTATCGTCCCCACATCTCGCTTCGAGAGGCATCAGGAAGACTGTAGCTAAGGGGATACCTTTGCTTCTAGAACAAAAGTACCCCCTAACCGCCAAATAACGGTGACGTATGGTGGGGGACATTTCGCCTTCGGTGGAGGATACGGCGCCTAGCGTGCACGCCCCCTGAAAACCACGAAGCCGAACCGCTAGGAATCGGTTCGGCTTTCGCACAAGGTCAGGATGAAACTTCTTTCGGATCGGGGCTCACTCCCGCATCCACTTGATTATATGCGCGCCCCAGCACCCAATGACAGGGGATGCGCCTTTTTCTCGAAATATTTTCAGATCCGGTCCGCCGCGGCCGCCATCTCCCGTCCAATGGCGGCGATTCGCTTCTCGATGCGCGTCTTGATCTGGCTGATGTTGTTGCGGCCCAGGTGGAACTTCTCGACCGCCTCGTCGAGCGTATGGTTCTCCTGCACGTAGAACCGATAGACGGCGCGGTCGCGTTCGGAGAGCGCCGTCTTGGTGAGCACGTGTTCGACCGCCGCCGCCAGAACCGCCCGCCGCCAATCGGCATCAACATCCACGGTCGCCCCCGGGGACGGCAACGTCTCGCTCAGCGTCTCGTCGATCGGCACGTGCGAATCCTTCTTACGGACCTCGTCCTTGCGGTGCTGCATATGCACTTCGTTGTAGATCATCGTCGCCAGATAGGAGTGGAAACTCCCCTTTTCCGGCTGATACTGCCCGCTGCGCAACACCTCCACCAACTTCCCCAGCACGGTCATCACGATGTCGTCGGCGTTCGCCTCCCCGCCCTTGAACACCGCGAAGGCGCGCATGGCCGGGGCGTAGAGGTCCCAGAAGCGGCTCCACACGGCGGAATCCTGCCCCTTGGCGAGGTCCTTGATTTTCGCGATCAGCGTGAAGGAGGTCTCGGGGAACGTGCTCATCGCGATGCGCCCTGGCAGAGATTCGAATAGATGTTGTAGAGCAGCTTGGCAAGAGCCGCCGAATCGGATACCTGATCGTACCAGCTCTCCCCGTCGACCAACCCCAGTTCTTCGTCGATATCCAATTCATCCTTGCCGGCCGCCTTGGCCATACGGAGAATCTCGTCCGCGACCTTGCCTTGCGGGATGCGACCGGCCTTCAGGTCCGCGAACAGGCCGCGCGTGAGCACCCAGGCATCGACGCGCGCAAGCTCGAGTTCGTCTTTCGTCACATCCTCCGTCGGCGCCGAGTCGGATACGCGGCAGACGGACTCGAAGTCCGGCACCTCAGTCCGCATCAGCAACGGCACGACGGTCCCCAGGCTGGCGGCAAGTAGCGCAAGCCACGAAACGACAAGCCACTTCTTCGACGCCTTCGCCCGGCGCAGCTTGTCCCGCACGTCCGCATACTGCTTCTCCGTCCGATAGGCCTCCTCCTCGCGGCGCGCCCTCTCAAGTTCCGTCCAGCTGGGACAGGCGCGCCCCGCCGGGTTGAGGTGCAGCAGTTTCGGCAGAATCTTGAGCCACGTTGGATTGAACGTCTCCAGGTCGCCGACGACGTCCGTGCGGGCATCGCACCACACGCCCGTGAGCAGATGGAACACCAACACGCCGAGCGCGTACCAGTCGCTCTCCTTCGACGCGGCGACACCCATCTCGACCTCGGGCGCGAGATAGCCGACGCTGCCCATCACGGTCTTCTGTCCGTCGCGGGCCGCGATCAGGGTCTGCTCCAGCGAAAGGCCGAGGTCCGCACGCAGGTCGGGGTCGAATATCTTCGCGATGCCGAAATCCGAAAGGACGACGTGCCCATCCGGCCCCACAAGCACGTTCTGGAGCTTGAGGTCGCGGTGGAGGATGCCCTTGGCGTGAATGTAGTCGAGTCCGGCGCGCAGGTCTTCGTACCACATCGCGACCTGCTCTTCGTCCGGCGCCTCGACCTCCGCCAGCGTGCGCGGCTTCCCGTCCGGCGCCACCACAAGGTCCATCACGAAATAGGGGCGCCCCGTCGCGGCGTCCTCATCCACTTCATACACGCGCACCAGGCGCGGGTGGTCGAGCCGCGCCAGCAGGCGCCCTTCGGAGAAGAAGCGCGCGCGGGCGGACTCCTTTTCCGCGCGCGCGTAGGTGAAGAGCTTCAGCGCGTAGCGCGACCCGAGCTGCGGGTCCTCGACCTCGTAGACCTCGGCCATGCCGCCCCGGCCGAGCAGACGAACAACTGTCCAACGACCAATCCGCTCCGGCACGCCACTTTCTGAAACTTTCTCCATGGGCGAGAGTATACCACAAACCGCTAGCCCAAGAAGGCGCCGATTCGGGGGATGCGCCGCAGCAGCACGCTGCCGAGCGAGGCGGCGGCGAAGGTCGTCACCGCCGTCGCGGCGATGCACGCCGGCGTGGGGAGGAACGAGCGGTAAAACGCCACCGTCGGCGCGAGGATCAGCATGTGCATCAGATAGGTACCGTAGCTCGCCTCGGAGACGGGCCGGACGACGTGCGCATAAAACCATCCCGAGAAATCAAATTTCCGCAGCACGAGGATGTAGCCCAACACGGTCAGCGCCACGCCGAGCCCGCAGAACTCCCAGCTCATCTCCAGATCGACGGCGAGCGCGTACGGGCGCGTCACCGGGAATGTCCCGTCAAACGGGATGCGGAAATAGAAGAATCCCGCGACGATTGCGTATCCAGCCACCCAGAGCGGAATCGCCCATGCCAGGGTCCTGCGCCAGTTCAGCGGCGGCAGGAATCGCCGAAGGTAGAAGCCAATCAGCAGATAACCAAAGAAACCGCTCACGTACTGAAACATGCCGAACGAGTTCCAGGGACATTCACCCCAGAGGAACGGCAGATCGTCGAACGCGCCGGAGCCGAAGGTGTGCGACCAGAAGGTACCCGAAACGACGTCGGCGCCGGTGGCGAACCAGCAGGCCCAGAGCTTGCGGGCAAACGGGAACAGCGTCGTGACGAGCCAAAGGAGAATCCAGCCGCGCAGTTCCCGCTCCGTCACCTTCTCCGCCCACGGCGACAGCAGCGGCATCAGCAGATAGAGGCCGAGCAGCATCGGCACGAACCACATGTGCCCGCCCGTTGTCATCGGGAAGTTGAAGAGCAGCCGCGCGAGGTTCCGTCCGATGGCCACGCCCGCGGCGGCGAGGTTCGCTTCGGAACTCAGCGCGTTCCAGACGATGTAGACGCCTGACCAAATGAGAAACGGCAGCACAACGCGAACCAGGCGGCGACGGAAGAAGTCCCCCGTTCCCCGCCGTACCGGGAAGAGCAGAAAGCTCGACGCGATCACGAAGAGCGGCACCGCCGCGCGGCAGGCCGAATCGATGCCCACCGCCCAGCGGGCATCGGCGAGCGAGCGGAAGCAGGTCTCGCCCACGTCATTGAAGTAGAAGGCCTCACAGGCGTGCACCACCATTACCATAAAAACAGGCAATCACCCGCAGCCAATCCAGAAACACGATCCGCTTGTCGTCCATCACGCACCCACCTCTCTCACCACACCGGCGTGGCCGCACATGGTGCCGCTCATCGCACAATCCTCATCCCGGGAGACGAAAAACCCCACCCGCAAAGGGGTGGGGTTTCGCTTACGCCAAACGGCGCACTTACGCTTCGGCGCGCTTCGAGACACGCGAACCGACGAGCGCATAGAAGAGCACATAGGCAAGAAGGGCAATCGTGAACCAGTAGCTGTTCAGAATGCCGACCTTGTCGGCCACGAGGCCCTGAACCGGGAGAAGCAGACCACCCACGACCATCGCCATGAAGATGCCCGAGCCCATCGGCACGTACTTGCCGAGCCCCTCGGCCGCCATGTTGAAGATGCCGCCCCACATCACCGACGTAAAGAGACCGCAAAACGCCATCGCGCACATCGCGAGAGGGAACTCCTTGCCGCACACCGTGACCATCTTCACCGGCAGGTACATCGCCGCAAGCATGCAGACGATACCCATCGCCGAGCAAACCGTGATCTGCACGCGGGATGAGACCTTGCCGCCGATGACACCGCCGAGCAGACGGCCGATCATCATGCAGAACCAGTAGACCGCCACCACGCTGCCGGCCACGACCGCGCCGACGAACGCCGGGTTCTTGGCCTCGCCGATCTTCTCGGTCGTCATGTAGAGGTTCGCCATGTTCGGGATACCGCTCTCAATCACGATATAGAAGAAGATCGCGAGCGCGCCGAGCGTGAAGTGACGGAACTTGAGCGTCGCAGCGATATCCTCAAACACGGGCGTGCGGTTCGCCTTCTCCTCGGCCGTCTCAAGGTGCGGCTCGGGAATCTGCGAGAGCGCGAGCACAATGAACGCGACCACGAAGATGGCAATGGCGATGATCAGAGCCGGCGCCGCGTCGGACACCTGGGCCTTGGCGACTTCGCCACCAATCAGGTAGCCGAGGATAACGGGGGCGAGCGTCGCACCAATCGAGTTCAGCGAACAACCGAACTGCACAAGCTGATTACCCTTGTTGCCGCCGCCGCCGAGCGTATTCAAAAGCGGGTTCACCACAAGGTTCAGCAAGCACATGGAGAAACCGGCGATGAACGCGCCCGTCACATAGACGGCGAACGAACCAACATAGCCGGAGGCGAGCTGCACGCCGACACCGGCGATGCCGATGGCGACAGCCAGCAGCGCCGTGAACTTGTAGCCCTTCCGCTTCAAGATGAGGCCGCCCGGAATGCCCATGAAGAAATAGGCGAAGAAGTTCGCGGCCGATCCAAGCTGCGAGAGCGCGTTCGAGGCCTGGAACTGATTCTTTACGATGATGCCCATCGAGCCCGCGAAGTTCGTCACGAACGCGATCATGAAGAAGAGCATGAACATAATGCCAATGGCAAGCACATTGCCCTTCTGGTTGTTTTCCTGAGACATTGTCACTCCTTGACTTTTAATGGTTTATCGCTGACTGGATACGTTCAACTTCACGCCTGGACAAGATGGGCACCCGCGCTCGGCTTAATGAGCGCGCAGGTCGGCTCGTCGCCGTAGGCCGTCTTGTAGGCCGCCGTGATCGCGGCCGCAATCTTGTCCGCCGCCTCGGGCTTCACGAGCAGGCAGCAGCTGCCGCCGAATCCGCCGCCGGAGAGACGCGCGCCGAGCACCTCGGGGATCGCCTTCGCGGCGTCCACAATCGTGTCAAGCTCCGCACAGGAGTTCTCAAACCAGTTGCGGCTGGACTCGTGCGAATCAAACATCAGCGAACCAAAACCGGCGAGATCACCCTTCTCAAGGAGGGCCGCGCCGCTGAGCACGCGCTCATCTTCGCCAATCGGGTGAATCGCGCGTTTGGCCGTCGTCTCGGAAAGACCACCACGGTAGAGAATCCACTCGGCACAGGAGACATCGCGAAGGTGGGTGACGGGATGCTTGAGAACGCCCGCGAAATACTTCGCCGCGTCTTCGCACGCCTGACGACGGCTCGCATACGCGCCATCGACGAGCGCGTGCTTCGCGTTGGACTTCACCATCATGAACGCGACGCTCGGGCCAAGATCCACATTCTCGAACTTGCAATGGCGGAAGTCGCTCTTCACGAGGCCGCCCTCCTTGCCGAAGAGCGAGGATGCCTGGTCGAGGAGGCCGCACGGACAGCCCGCGAACGTGTGCTCGGCCTTCTGGCCAATCTTCGCGAGCGTCGTCTTGTCCTTCTCGATGCCGTAGATCTTGCAGAGCGCGAGAGCCGTGCACATTTCAAGCGCGGCGGACGAGGAGAGCCCCGCACCAAGCGGAATGTTGCCTAGGAACATCCCCTTCCAGCCATGGCCCGCCTTCGCCGGTTCGCCGTCGAAGAGCCAGTTGAACGTACCGGTGACGTAGTTCTGCCACGTCATCTCCTTCGCTGGCTGGACATTGGCGATGTCAAAGGCGACCGTCTCCATGAAGTCGCCCGCCGTGAGCGAGCACGTCGCATCATCGGACGGGACGACCGCGAAAAACGTGCCCTTGTCGATGGCCGCGGAGAACACGAATCCCTCGTTGTAGTCAGTATGGTTGCCAAGCACCTCGATGCGGCCGGGAGCGTATGCCACAACCGCGGGCTTTACACCGTACAGCTTCTCGAACTTCGCCATCAACTCGTCGTAGACTTCCTGGTTCTGCATGAACCCTCCTTGTAAAAGTTTGAACTGGCACGGATTATGGACTATCGACGTGGAAAAGTCAAGCGCGACGTGCGGGCCGGAAGATGGCAAGATGCGACAACACGCAGACGGCTCTTGTCAGGCGCGGCGCGCAAGACGGCAGATTACACGGTCCGCGCCAAGGTTCGTGAACCCCAACGCCAACAACAGACGGCCCACCCAGCCGCTCGCCTCCGCATGCACAGACCGAATCTCGATCCCCTCCTTGGCACAGAGCGCACGGAAATCGTCGAACGTGAAGAAGTGCGTATTCGGCGTGTCGTACCACTCGAACGGCAACTCGCTACCCACGGGCATCCGACCGGTGAACAACAGATGGAGGCGAATCCCAATGGAGGCGAAGTTCGGGATCGTCACAATCGCATCCTTCGCCTTGTCGAGAATCTTCACGAGAATTTCGCGCGGCTTCTTGACCGTCTGCAGCGTCTCGGAAAGCACGGCGACATCATAGGCCGCATCCGGCAGCAGACCGAGGCCCGCGTCCGCATCCTCGAAAAGCACATCAATGCCGCCGCGCACGCCGTTGACGATCTTCGCAAAGTCGATTTCGACGCCCGTGCCCGTCACATTCCGCTCACGCAGCAACGTGAGCAGGGAACCCGACCCGCAACCAATATCCAGCACACGCGATCCAGCCGGCACCATCTCCACTATCGGCGCCAACTTGCGGCGCTTTTCAGGCCCCACCTCGCGCGGCACGGACGAGAAGAAAGCCCCTAGAAGTTTTCCAAGCTCCTTGGTATGCGTGAGGAAACCATCGTGGCCCACCTTAATATCGAGATGGGAATAGGCGACGTCCTTGCCCTGACGCAGCATCGCCGCGGCAATCGCGCGACTCTGCTCTTCGCTGAAGAGCCAGTCACCGGAAATGGAGACAAGGAGCAGCTTCGATGTAATGCGGCGGCAGACCTCGTCGAGCGAACCATATTTGACGGACGCATCGTAGCGGTCCATCGCATGCGTGATCTGGAGATAGGAATTCGCGTCGAAACGGGAGAGAAACTTCTTGGCCTGATAGGCGAGATAGCTCTCAATGGCGAAGGTGGTGCCAAACTTCGCGGCGTGCGCCTCCTGCCAGGCGGCGTCACGCGCCAGCCAATCCGCCTGCTGCTTACGCCCGAAACGGCGGTTCAGCAGATCAAGGGAGAGATAGGTGATGTGGGCGAGCTGGCGGGCCTGAGCGAGACCGACATTAGGACGATCCTCAAGAGGCCGGTCATAATAGTCACCGCCATGCCAGTGCGGATCCAGCGTAATCGCATAGCGCCCGACGATATCGAAGGCGAGCGCCTGCGAATTGAGCGCGGCACCCGAGGCGATCATCACGGCCCGGTCAACTTCGTTCGGATGCGCGGCAAGCCATTCAATCACCTGAATGCCGCCGAAGCTACCACCGACGAGCCCCGCGAGATGCGTCACGCCGAGCTCGCGCAGAAGTGCGCGGTAGACCTCGACCGTGTCACCCAGCGTAAAACGCGGGAAGGCGCTTCCCCAGGGTTTCCCGGTTGCGGGATTGACACTGGAGGGCCCCGTCGTGCCCTTGCAACCGCCCAGAACATTCGCGCAGATCACGCGATAGCGGTTCGTGTCAATGGCCTTGCCGGGACCGACAATACTCTCCCACCAACCCGAACTCTCGTTCTCGCCGGGACGACGTCCCGCGACGTGCGCGTCACCCGTGAGCGCGTGGCAGATGAAGACGACATTGTCGTTCTCCGGTCGGACAAGTCCGCAGCTCTCCCACGCCACGTCGATGCGCGGCAACGTGCCGCCTTCCTCAAGGCGGAATCCCCCCTCGGGAAGCGAAAGCGTCAGCGTGTGGGCTTCCACCACGCCGACGCCATTTGTCGTTTCGCCTGACAAGGCCCTTACTTCTCGGCGGAGCCGTCTTTGTTAAACTGCGGGCGGCGACCCTTGTAGAACCACATCATCACCGGTGTGGCGATGAACATGGAGGAGAAGGTGCCCGCGACGACGCCGATGAGCATCGTAAGCGCAAAGTCGAAGATCGAGCCATCACCGAAGGCGAAGAGCGCGACGACCGCGAAGAAGGTCGTGATCGAGGTGATCACCGTACGTCCCAGACACTCGTTCAGCGCACGGTTGCAGAGATCCTTGAAACCCGTCTTCTGATCCCGGCGGAGATCCTCGCGGATACGGTCGAAGACGACAATCGTATCGTTCACCGAGTAGCCGATGATCGTCAACAGCGCCGTGACAACGAGCAGAGAAACCTGACGGCCACAGATCGAGAAGAGCCCCAGCGAAATCAGCGCGTCGTGCGCGAGGGCGACGAGCGCGCCCAGACCAAAGCCAAACTCGAAACGGAAGGCCACGTAGATCAGAATCGCGCAGAGCGAAAAGAGAACGGCGAGCGTACCAGACCTCTTGAGGTCAGCACCGACCATGGAACCGACTTCATCAACCGATATCTGCTTGATCTTCGCGTCCTTGAACGCATCCTGCAGCAACTTCGTGACGTGGCCCGCCACGTCGGAGACACCCTTATCCTGGGCATTGTCCGCCGTGTAGCCCGTCTTCACGAGCAACGTCGAGTTAGCGACGCCCTCCTGATACTGGATGACCGTCGCGTTGTCGAATGCGTCGAGCACCTTACGGACATCGCCGACGCTCGGCTTCGCCTTCTGGTCAACGGAGTAGACGAGCGACGTACCGCCCGTGAGATCGACCGCGAGCACCGAGGCGGGCTTCGTAACCGCGCGCACGCCGAAGATCACCACCGTGAGAATGCAGACTGTACCCGCCACGAGCCCCACGAACTTACCGTACTTCACGAAGTCGATTGCGGGAATCTTCTTGAAGAAGCTGAGCATCCGGAACGGCTTCATCGACTCGGGCTTCGTCGTGTTGTCGAAGATCAGACGCGTGACGACGACCGCAGTGAACATCGAGATGATGACACCAGCCGTGAGAGTGATCGCAAAACCACGCACAGGGCCCGTGCCCACGATGAAGAGGATGACGCCCGTGACGATCGTCGTGATGTTCGAGTCGAGAATCGCAGTGAAGGCGCGGCCGTAGCCATTCTTCAGAGCCGTTCCCGTGGAGGCCTTAGCGGCGAATTCCTCGCGGATGCGCTCGAAGATGATCACGTTCGCGTCGACGGCCATGCCGAGCGTCAGCACGAGGCCGGCAATGCCAGGCATCGTAAGCACCGGCAACGCGAGCGACCCCGTCGCGCCCATCGAAGCGTCCTTCGCGAACACACCCAGAACATTCGCCACAAAGACAAGCGCGGCCGGAAGAAGCGCGATGTCGAGGAACAGGGCGACATCCGCGACTAGACCCGCGTACCAATAATAAATGAACATGAAGAGCGCAACGAGCGCGAACCCAAGCCCCGCCGCAACGAGGCCGGCCTGCTTGGCGTCCTCGCCGACCGTCGGGGAGACGGAGGATTCCGCGAGAATCTTGAGCGGCGCCGGCAGGGCACCCGCATTCAGGTCGTTCGCGAGCTGTTGGGCCTCAGCGGCCGTGAAGTGCCCCGTGATCTGACCATGTGCGCCGATTTCGCTGTTGATGACCGGCGCAGAAACGAGCGTGTCGTCCAAAATGATCGCAAGCTGACGACCACGGTCGCTCGGATTCTTCGGACCGTGCGCGACATAGTTGCGCGTAACGTTCGAGAACAGCTTGGCACCCTTCGAATTGAAGGAGAAGTTGATGGCGAGCGAACCGATGGCCTCGCGGTCAACGCTGGCAGACGTAAGATACTCGCCCGTGATCGGTTCCTTGGCAGGCGGGAAACGGCTCACGAAGTTACCCATATAGGAGATGCCATCCTTCGCCTTCTCAAGCATGAACTGGTAGCGCGAATCGGGCGTGTGGAACGCCGCGAGGCGGGCCGCATAGCCAGGTTTGCTGGCAATCTCATTGTAGTTCTCGGCACGGACGAATCCGGAACCACCACGAACATAGCCCTCTGGGCAGGCCTCGGTGGCCATCAGCTTGTTCACAAGCTCGTCGTTCCGCGGATGCGTCAAGCGGAACTCAAGGAACGCGGCGCTCTGCAGCGACTTCTTCGCGGCGGCGCGCGTCTCTTCATCAATGCCGGGGAGCTGCACGAGCAGACGATGATCCTTCATTCCCTGAATCACCGGCTCGTTCATACCCATTCCGTCCACACGACGACGAACGACCTGGATGATGCGGGCGTCGCAATTTCGGAGCGTCTCGTCCATCTTGCGTTCCACTGCACCGGGCTCGTTCGTCAACGCAGGGTTCGCCGCGACGATCGTCTCGCGCAGCTTATCCTTGTCAACGCCAAGCGTGAAAGACGTGCCGCCCTTGAGGTCGAGACCAAAGCGGAGCCGCCCCTCCTGGACCACGGCGCCCTTCTCGTCCTTCTGCGCCGTCGGCGGATAGGTGACGTAAATCGAAAAGACCGCGATGATCAACAGCGCGAGCCATTTCCAGATGTCGTTGCGCGACGACTTAGATTCGGAATTCATTCGTGTACCTCTTGAGTCCTTTTGCAAAACGGAGTGACAGTATATAACATCCAAAGTGGGATTTCAAGCGGAGGCGGAGGAAGATTTTGGACGCGTCCGCCGCCCCCGCCGCTTCAACAGAAACAGAAGAATCGCCGCATAGTAGGCGAACAACACCGCCGCCCCGAAAATCCACAGCGACGTGTCGTGCGTGTAGCCGACCTGCAGATCCTCAGCATACCGCACGCCGAACCCCGCCAGCGTGCAAAACGCCGCACCGCCCAGCGCCAGCCAGAACCGCCTCCGGGAGCACCTCATCCCACGCCCTCCTGCACATCCACCGCCCATGCGGGATAGGGCGTACGAATTTCCGCCTCGTCGCCGAACGTGGGATGGCGGAACTTCGCCGCCAAGGCGTGAAGGCAGTGCCCCCGCTGTCCCTCCACCGCAAACGCGCCATAGAGGCGATCATTGACGATATGCATCCCGGCCAGCGCGAGCTGGGCACGAATCTGGTGCGTGACACCCGTGTGGATCGTCACCTCAAGCAACGTCCGTTCCTCGTTCCCACAGCGCGTGATGCCGATGGGCCGGTAATTCGTCACGGCGTGAAGTGGCGCCGCACGAACACGCTGACGAGCACGCGACACGTCGATCATCCGGCAGAACGGAAGCGTGGGATCATGCACGAGGTCGTTCTCAAGTGTGCCTCCCACCGCAAAGGAACCCTCCACCAGCGCGAGGTAGGTCTTTCGCACCGTCTGTGCGGCAAACTGGGCACGCAGATCATCGAAGGCGGCTGCCGTGCGTGCGACAAGGACCAAGCCCGACGTATCCGCATCGATTCGGTGCAGAGCCCCCGCCATCAACGGTTGATCCCCAAGTTCCGCACATTCGGGATGGCGGGCGACGACGCCGTTCATCAACGTACCCAACTCGCGGCGCGACAGCGGCTGTACAGGGAGGCCCGCCGGCTTGTCGTAGGCCAGTAGCACATCATCCTCAAATACACAATGCACGCGCACTGCGGGATCAGGCGAAACGCGGTTGTCGCGCACCTCGGCGAGCGACATCACCCACACCGTCTCACCCCCGCGAAGCCGAAGCCCCTTGATGGCAGGTCGCCCGTCCACCAGCACGGCCCCTTCGGCGCAGGCCTCGCGACAGAAGGCACGGGTCGAAGTTGGGAAACGAGCGAACAAAGCGGCGTCCAGTCGGACGCCGCCTTCGTTCAGGATGAACTCTTGATTCTCAATCATATCGATCGGTGATGACGGACGGGAGCGGACCCAGTCCCTCCCAGGTCCTGCTCGACGACCACGGAAGATCCGAATCCTCCGCCGAATCGGCGATACAGCCCGCGAGGAGGCCGAGGGCGAGCGCGCCAAACAGCGCCCACGCCCACGCGCCCAGGCCCAGACACGTCTTATTCCGCGAAGACGTCATCGCCCTTCTGCACTTCGCTCTGCTGCCAATCGCCCAAAACATCGGCAATCACGAAGTTCTTGCCCGCCACGCTCTGGCGGAGGCGGAGACGACCGACGTACTCGCCTGCAGGTCCCTGGAAGCCCTTGCGGCGGATACCCATTTCCAGCATCGGCAGCGCACCCTGACGTTCAGGCCCAAGCAGTTCCTTCATCGCATCGTCGCTGAACTCAATCACCGCGAACATCAGCTTGGGGTTGATCTCGACGATCTTGCCCTTGTTGCCGGCCGTGAGATTCGCGGCAGCGACATTGCCGGCGGAAGTGGAAGCCTGCTGTTGCTGCGCCTGGCTCTGGAGAAGCTTCTTCAGCTGATCAACGAGCTTCTGCGACTTCGCGAGGTCTTCCTTCACGGCCTCCGTCTCGTCCTTCGCGCTCGAAACCTCGTCCTTCAGAGACTTGACCTCGGCATTGAGATCGTCGATCTGCGCTTTGGTCTTCGTGAGCTGCTCCTCGACGGCGGCCTTCGCCTGCTCAAGTTCGGCGATCTGCGCCGTTTTCTCCTCGATCGTGACCTTGTCCTGACGGGCTTCGGGCTTGATCTTGTTGTAGTCGTTCACGAGTGCTTCAAGTTTCGTGCGCTGCTCGGCGAGCGCGGCGCGCGTCGAATTGAGTTTGGCCTGCTGGGCCTTCGCGCGCTCGAAGAGCTGGTCGAGGAGCTCCTGCGCCGTGCCGGGCCCCTTCTTCACGTAGTCGCCCGGATTGGCTGCGTCGGGAATCTTGTTGCCCTCACCGTCGAGCTTGTAGAGGTTACGGATCTGGATGCGCTCCTTGTCATCCCACTTCATCGTGTCGAGGTTCGCCTCCTCAAGTTCCGCGTGGTAGTCCTCCAGCAGATTCTCCGTCTCGGGCGTGTCAACGAGCTTCGCCTCAATGGGGGAGACGTCCTTGCGGGCCTCGGTCGTCGAGGCCGGTTTCGGGGCGTCGGACTTCTCGATCGTGTTGGATATCTTCACGAGATAGTCTTCCAACTGCCGGTTCCGATCCTTGAGCAGTTCCTTCTTGTCGTACAGCTTCACCTCGAAGAACAACGCGGCGGCCGCAACCAACAGGGTCACGTAGACGAGAGCATGCAAAGCCTTGTTCATGTTTGTTTCTACCTTTTTTAGACAAATTGAGGAAGCCGCGAACCGAGTCCGTGCCTTCACGTGCGATTAGGATAGTAGAAATTCGGTCATTTGGCAATGCCAAAATCTGACTTTTTTTGTGGGTCCTTCGCTTTACAGAACAACGCCCCCGCCGAGCGCTTTGTAGAGAGCGATCAGATTGAGCGTGATGTCCCCCCGGCTGAGGGTCAGCGCCTCCTCCAGGGTCAACAGCGACCGCTGCGCGTCAAGCACGTTGTTGAAGTCCGCGAGGCCGTTCTTGTACAGGTCCTGCGAAATGTTCACCGCATCCGTCGCCGCCTTCACGGCACCCTGCAGGGACTGGTAGCGGTGGTATTCCTGCGTGTAGGCGCTGTAGGCGTTGCGCGCCTCCTCATACGCGGTCTGCACCGCGAGCTCGTAACGGAGCGCGGCTTCGCTCATCTTCGATTCCTCCGCCTTCATCTGCGCGACGAGGTTGCCGCCCTGGAAGATCGGCCAACTGAAGCTCGGCCCGATCGAAGCGAGGAACGCCTCCCGGCGGAAGAACTTGTTCGCCTTCACGCTGTCGAGACCGAGCGAGCCGTTGATGTAGAACTTCGGGAAGAGCATCGACTCGGCCACACCCACGGCGGCAACCTGCGCGGCGAGCGCGCGCTCCGCGGCGCGCACGTCCGGGCGGCCCCGCATCGCGTCGAGCGGAATCGTCTCAAGGCGCTGCGGCGCCACAAGCCAGTCGCGGTCCGGCAGTTCGCGCAGCACCGCGTGGAGCGAGCCAGGCATCGTGCCGGAGAGAATCGCGAGGCCGTTCATGTAGCGCTCCTCGGAGGCGAGCAGAGTCGGGATCGATGCGCGCGTCTGCTCCACGTTGTACTTGGCCTGATTCACGGCCAGCTCGTCGCCGATGCCGCTGTCGAGGCGCGACTTGAGGATGTCGTAGGTCTCGCTCTGGAGCTTGAGGTTCGCCCGCGCGACCCGCAGGCGTTCCTGAACGGTCCGCAGCGAGATGTACTGCCTGCCGATCTCGGAGGTCAGCGTCACCCATGCGTCCTCAAGCGAATACTCGGCCGCCGCGAGGGAGGCGTCGGCCGACTCGTAGGCCCGCCGCGTGCCGCCGAAGATGTCGATCTCCCATGAGGCGTCGAACCCGCTCGCCCAGCGGTCGCCGTGGTAGCTTCTGCCGCTCGCCCAGCGCGAGCTCGTGAAGCGATGCGCGCCCGAGCGCGTGTAGGTGCCGTCCATCGACACCTTGGGCATGAACGCCGCCGCGCTTCCCACAAGCGCCCAGCGCGCCTGCACGAGGCGCTCCTGCGCCATCAGAAACGTGAGGTTGTTCGAGACGGCTGCGGCGACGAGGTTCGTGAGCACGTCGTCGTTGAACTGGCGCCACCACGTTCCGATCGTCTCGGCCGTGATGACGGCGCGCGGGTCGTTGTTCGTCGCGGCGGCCTGGAACTCACCCGTCGCGGTCTTGTTCGTGGTCGGATAGCCCGCATCGGGCGCGGCCGCGTCGGGGGCCACGACCTCCGGTTCCCGGTAGTCCGGCCCCACGGCCCACATTCCACAGCCCGCCGCCAGCAGCAGGCCAGACGCCATCAGCAAATTCTTCATGTCGCTTCTCTCCTTGTCTTCACAGTACCCTCGCCACACTCGCGCGCCGCCTCATTTCTCCGCGTGCGCCTTCACCTGCCGCCGCCGCGCCGCAGTGGCGGAAAGATAGGAGGCCGCGCGCTTGATGCGCTCACGCCACGTCTGGAAAAGCGCATACAGCCCCGGCACCAGCAGGATGCCGAACGCAACCGAGAAGAGCATCCCGAAGAACTCGGTCGTGCCCAAATGGTTGCGGCTCGCCGCGCCCGCGCCCGTCGCAATCATCATCGGGAGCGTGCCGAGGAGCGTCGTCAGCGCCGTCATCAGCAGCGCGCGCAGACGCTCGCCCGCGGCCATGCCCGCCGCCTCGACGATGGAGTAGCCTTCTTGCTCGCGCTTGTCCTTCGCGAACTCGACGATCAGAATCGCGTTCTTCGAGGCGAGGCCGACCAGGAGGACAAGGCCGAGCTGCGCGTAGATGCTCATGCTGAAGCCGAAGATCCGCAGGCCCATCAGCGCGCCGAAGACGGCGACGAAGATCGAGAGCATCACCGGCAGCGGAATCGTCCAGCTCTCGTACTGCGCAACGAGGAAGAGGTAGCCGAAGATGACGGCGA
>JBJEWG010000075.1:0-3250 GCA_051884935.1 Kiritimatiellia bacterium
TGGATTCAGCCCGGTGTTCCGCTCCGCGAGCGCGAGCGCGTCGCCCGACGTGTCCAGATGCGTCACCGTCTTCGCGCCGGCGGCGCAGGCGGCGAGGCCGAAGCCGCCCGTGTACGAAAAGCAGTTGAGCATCTCCGCGTCCTTCGCGAGGCCCCCCACCGCCGCGCGCGCGTCGCGCTGATCGAGGTAGAAGCCCGTCTTGTGCCCCCTACGGACGTCCACGAGGTAGCGGATGGCGCCCTCTCTGATCTCGATCAGCTCCGGCGGCTCCTCGCCCGCGAGAAGCCCCTTCTCGGAGGGATCCGCGCGGACGCGCCCCTCGGCGTCCCGCTCGCGCAGCCCCTCGCGGGTGCGGGCCTCCACGTCGCTGCGGTTGTAGACGCCGCGGCACCCCGGCACGCTCTTCATGAGCGCCTCGACAAGCGCCTCCTTCCAGAACTCCGCGCCCGCCGTCGCGAGCTGAACGACGACGAAGCCGTCGTAGACGTCGGCGATCACGCCGGGCAGACCGTCGCTCTCGGCGTTAATCACGCGCACGGCGTTTGTCGCGCCGCTGGACCAGAAGGCCGTGCGCCGCGCGACCGCCGCGGCGACCAGCCGCCCGATGGTGTCCGCATTCGGCGCAGCGCCCGCCCCGAAGCTCAGCATTCGCACCCGGATCTGGCTCTGGGGTGAATAGGAGCCATACCCCAGGCACGCCCCCGCCGCGCTGCGCACCTCGACGGTCTCGCCCCTCGCCGGCGTCCCCACCACCTCCTTGACGGCCCCCGAGAATATCCAGGGATGATGGTGGATCGTCGCGTAGTCGCGTTTGGAATTCAGAATGACCTGGCACATAACTCTCTCGACTTCCCTGCGGTGGACTCACTTCCGGCGACGCTCGAACATCTCGTGGTATTCGGAATAGCTCCCCTCGAACCACGTCGTCTTCCCGCCGGGCTCGAACGCGAGGATGTGCGTCGCGATGCGGTCGAGGAACCAGCGGTCGTGGCTCACCACCATCACGCAGCCGCCAAACTCCCCAAGACCCTCTTCGAGGGACCGCAGCGTCGCGACGTCGAGGTCGTTCGTCGGTTCGTCGAGCAGCAGCAGGTTTCCGCCGGAGGTCAGCAGCTTCGCGAGGTGCACGCGGTTGCGCTCGCCGCCCGAAAGCACGCCCACCTTCTTCTGCTGTTCGCCGCCCCGGAAGTTGAAGCGGCTGCAGTAGGCGCGGCCGTTCATCATCGTCTCGCCCGCGAGGCGCACGAACTCGCCGCCGCCCGTGATGGCCTCGTAGACCGTCTGGTCGGCCTGAAGCTCGCTGCGGGTCTGGTCCACGTAGCTCAGCTTCACCGTCTCGCCGACGGTCAGCGTGCCCGACACCGGCTTGAGCTCGCCGGTGATGAGCTTGAAGAGCGTCGTCTTGCCGGCGCCGTTCGCGCCGATCACACCGACGATGCCACCGCGCGGCAGGTCGAAGTTGAGGTCCGGGTAGAGCACGCGGTCGCCGAACGCCATCTTGACGTGCTCGGCGCGCACCACGAGGTTGCCGAGCCGCGGCCCCGGCGGAATGTGGATGACGAGATCGTCCTCGCGGGTGTTCACCTGCTGGCCCTGCAGCTCCTCGTAGCGCTTCACGCGGGCCTGGCTCTTCGAGTGGCGGCCGCTCGGGTTCGTCTGAATCCACTTGAGCTCGTTCTCGATGAGCTTCTGGCGGCTCTTCTCGGCCTTCGCCTCGCGGGCGAGCATCGCCTCCTTCTGCTTGAGCCACGCCTCGTAGTTGCCCTTGTAGGGATAGCAGATTCCGTGGTCGAGTTCGAGAATCCAGTCCGTCACGTCGCTGAGGAAGTAGCGGTCGTGCGTGACGACGATCAGCGTGCCCTTGAAGTCCTTGAGGTAGGCCTCAAGGCGGAAGGTCGTCTCGGCGTCCAGGTGGTTCGTCGGCTCGTCGAGCAGCAGCACGTCCGGCTCCTGCAAGAGCAGGCGCGCGATCGCCACGCGGCGGCGCTCGCCGCCGGAGAGCACCTTCACGGGCCGATCCGCCGGCGGGCACCCCATGTCCGCCATCGCCATCTCGACCTTGTGATCGACGTTCCACAGGTCCTTCGCGTCGATGACCTCCTGAAGGCGCTCCATCTCGGCGGCCTTCTCGGGGTCGTCGAGCTCGCAGCAGAGGTCCTCGTAGCGCTCCACCATCGCCCGCGCCTCGGCAACTCCCTCCCCGACGATCTCGCCGACCGTCTTGGCGTCGTCCAGCTCCGGCTCCTGCGGCAGATAGCCCACCTTCGTGCCCTTCGCCACCTGGCAGGTGCCGAGGATATCCGTGTCGATGCCCGCGAGGATCTTGAGGAGCGAGCTCTTGCCCGCGCCGTTGCCGCCGATCACGCCGATGTGCGCGCCATAGAAGAAGCTCAGGCAGACGTCCTTCAGAATCGTCTTCGTCCCCTGCTGCTTCGTCACGTCGATCAATGAAAACTGATATTCGCCTGCCATCGTCTATTCCTCTTTCTGTTGGATTGTCCGCCGTCGGTCACGGCCTCGTCTGCGAAAGGAACGCCGTCGCGTCGGCGATCGTGCGGTCCGTGAGGGCCGTGAGGCACCAGCTCTGCATGAAATTGAAGGAGTTCTCCGTGTAGCCGGCGAGCCCGATGAAGAAGAGCGGCGACCAGACGCAGTCCTCGTACTTCTGGGCGTAGTCCCCCGTGTGCAGCACGCGCCCCGTCTTCACGTCGTAGATGCGCAGCTTCGCGGTCCAGGTCTGTGTGGCGTACTCGGCGGAAAAGAGCGAGCAGAACATCCAGGCGAACTCGACGGCGCGCTCGTCGTCCCGCACGAACGGCCCCCCGAACGTCACCTCCACCGTGTAGTCCGGCTGCGGCGCCCGCACGAGGTACCCCGCATCCTCAAGCAGCGTCTGCGCCCGCAGGATGAACGCCTCGCTCGCGTGGGCCTGTGGCACGAGCGTCTCGCTGGTGACGGTCTCGTAGTGCCCGCCGCCCCAGTACCGGCGGCCGCGGCGGCCGTAGGACGGGCCGTGGTCCACATACACGGTCTGGTAGCCGTAGACCGGGATGTACTCCATGATCGTCGCGGCGAAGCCCGCCACGCCCACCTTCACGTCCCGCCCCGCCGGCGCGCGGGACATCTGGACCTGCGGCATCTCCGTCTGCTTCAGCGTGAAGCACCCCCCCAGCAGGCACGCGGGGAGGATCAACGCGAACGTGAAACGCTTCATCTCTCGAACCTCATTTCCTTCATCTTCCTCTTCAGC
>JBJEWG010000076.1:0-3237 GCA_051884935.1 Kiritimatiellia bacterium
TTTCTTCCAAAGAAAGGATACGAACATGTCAGACATACCGAGGTTAGCCGCTGAACTCGCGGAACGAATGGAATCTCTTGGATATTCCAAGGGGATAATCAGAATCGTCAAGAAGTGCGGACGGGAGCTGGAGGACGCGCGAATGCGCTACGGATTGTCCCGTCGCTCGCTTGGCAAGGTCATCGTCCGATACGCGGACGAATGGCGCGAACGCTGGAACAGGCGAGAGGTGTCCCACACGCGGTACACCATAAGGATCAAGGCGGTCGAGAGAATGCTCGCCATTCATCAGGGACACGAACCGCTTTGGTCGCAGACGCCGAAGCCGCAGATCGTCTCGAACGACTACTACGAGCGGCTTGCCGTCGAAATCGGAGGGCTTCGCCACTGGACTTCCGAAAGTCTGGCCAGGAGCTGCCAGTCGACCGCCCGTGCTCTTTTCGCGTGGCTTTATGAGAACGGTCACGAGGATCTCCGTTCCGTGACGTCGGATGACATTCGCAAGTTCTATCTTCAGAAAGCCGCGCGGGTCATCAACGTCCATCATCTGCGCTACACGCTTCGCCAGGCATGCGACATCCTGACCGCTTCCGGTCGCCTGAGATGCCGTTGCGACAAGATCTTCGGGCTTGCGATCTCCTCCGAGATGCGTCTGATGCCGTGCCTCACCTCCGATGAGGTCGGCAGAATATTGAGCGCCCCCGACAGGAGCAAGACGGTCGGGAAGCGCGACTTCGCCATGCTCATCATAGGAGCGACGACAGGACTCCGGGCATGCGACGTCGCCTCGCTCAGGCTCGATGACATCGACTGGCGCAAGGGCGAGCTGCGGGTCGTCCAGAGGAAGACATCCGTCGGGCTCTCGCTCCCGCTGACCGAAGGCGTGGGCAACGCCGTGCGGGACTACATCCTCAACGGGAGGCCGGAAAGCAAATGCCGTGAAATCTTCCTGCGGTCGTGCGCTCCTTACGGAAGAATCGACCGAGGCACCGTTGCCGGAGTCTTTGCCGAGATGCGCCGGAGGGCCGGGATCAACACGCCAAAGCTTGGTTTCCATGCGTTCCGGAGGACGCTTGGAAGGATGCTGGTGTCGGGCGAGGTGGACGCTCCGACGATCTCGCAAGTGCTCGGACACACGGCACTCGCATCTGCAGAGCGTTACATCCGGATGGACGAGACATCGCTTTCGGAATGCGCTCTCGGGCTCGCGGGCATACGGTACAGGGGAGACCTGTGAGATGAGCGCGAAGTTCTGCTTTGCCGATGCCGTCGAATCCATGATGGAATTCCGACGCTCGGTCGGACTGTCCGTCAGGGCAGCGATGTCGGTGTCTGCGATGTTCGGGGAGTACTGCACCGAGAACTCGATCAACAGCCCGCGCCTGACGAAGGGCATCGCCGAAGGTTGGCTCGAATGGGAGTCGGACCAGGGTCGCCGCGGACTTTCACAGAAGGCCACGTTCCTCCGCCTCCTGGCACGGTTCATCAACGCAACGGGCGGTTCGGCGTACGAGATCCCCGCCACGTGCACGCCAAAGGGCAACGGGTTCTCGCCACACGTCTTCACGGACGACGAGCTCTCGATGCTCTTCGCGGAAATAGACCGCTACGAGGACTCGAGGAGGATCGTCCCGTACGGCACGTATTCCGTCCTGTTCCGGACGATCTACACGTGCGGGCTTCGGCCTGGCGAAGGATGCCGCATCCTGATTTCGGACGTTGACCTTGCGTCGGGAAGGATGTTCATCCGGGCCGCAAAGCGTCACAAGGAGAGGATCGTCGTCGCATCCGAAGACATGCGGAAGCTGCTGGTCAGGTTCGTCGCCGTGCGCGGAATGTCCTCTTCGCCATACCTCTTTCCCCGAACTGACGGAAAGATCATCGGGCACTGTCTGGCGAGTGACGTGTTCCGCAGGTGCTGGGCGAGGGCGTGCAGGAAGGCAGGGGTGACGAACCCGGTGCGGGTTCGCGTCTATGACCTGCGCCACCGGTTCGCCTCGGCCGTCCTCCAGCGGTGGCAGGAGGACGGCCGGAACGTGCAGGCGATGATCCCGCGCCTTCGGTCCTACATGGGACACGAGCACATCGAAAGCACGCTTTATTACGTCCATTTGCTGCCGCAGCGCCTGTCTTCGAGTGCGGGAGTCGACTGGAACGGGCTTGAGCATCTGATACCGGAGGTGGCGAATGAAAACGCCTGACGACGCACTTTACCCGACGATTCGCGACTATCTCCGGGTGCATCTCGCGAAGCTCAGGAATCTCAGCGAACATACCGTGCGCTCATATGCGAATGCGCTGACAGAGTTCGTGGAGTACGTGTCGCGGCAACGACGCATCCCGATGCGTTCCGTGGCCTTCGCCGACTTCACAAAGAGATCAGTCTGCGATTTTCTCGACCATCTCGAGAACGAGAGAAAACGCTCCGTCGCGACGAGGAACCTCAGACTCAACGCGATCAGGGGGTTCCTCTCCTACGCCGCGTCTTGTGATGTAAGCGCGGTTGCGATCAGGAACGACGTGGCGACGGTCCCGTTCAAGAAACCAAGGCAGTCGGGGATTGTCCAGCACATGACGACCAAGGCCGTCTCGGCCATCTTCACTGCGGTTGACATGAAGTCGCAAAGAGGATTCCGAGACCTGTGTCTGCTCGCCATGCTCTACGACACGGGCGCGCGCGTGCAGGAACTCCTGGACATCCGACTGGCAGACGTCGACCTCGGGAAGTCCCCGACGGTGATGCTGCGCGGCAAGGGACGCAAGACGCGCGTCGTTCCGATGTCCGTGCGCATGGCCTCGCTGCTGCGCGAGTACGTCTCTCGTGCTCACTGCGGCAAGACGCGCGACAGCGAGGACAACCTGTTCTTCACCGTCAGAAACGGGTGTCCCACAAGGATGACTGAAGACAATGTCCGCCATCTGGCCAGACACTACGGCACGATGGCGCGGAAGTGCTGCAAGGAGGTCCCGAAAAACGTCCATCCGCATCTATTCCGGCACTCGCGGGCAATGCATCTCTACGAACATGGGATGGATCTCATGCTGGTGTCGCAGTGGCTCGGACACGCGCAGTTCAAGACCACGCTCATCTACGCCAGGGCCGATCCCGAAATGAAGCGGAAGGCCATAGAGCGGGCGACGGCCAAGGACGCTCGTCTTCGCGATCTGATCAAGCCCAAGCGTATGAAGGTCGACGACGACAATCTTCTCAAAAGGCTGTACGGCTTGAAATGACGC
>JBJEWG010000077.1:0-3237 GCA_051884935.1 Kiritimatiellia bacterium
TGGTGCGCACCGCAGACGTAAATGGTGCGCACCATTTGCTTCAGTGGTGCGCACCATTTTCCGCGTCGGTGCGCACCACCATGAGAAGATATCCGAGATGCATATGCATCCGACACCGACAAGTGGCAAGACGAAGCCAAGCAAAACGGCGAGCCGTGTGCGGCTCGCCGTTTGGATAGACGCTCGAAATGGCCAATTAGGCCTTCTTTTCGGGAGTTGCCTGGGCGGGAGCGGCCGGACGTGGCGGCACCTTGAAATCCTCGGGCTTGAAGACGTGCGTCTTGTGCGAATCGGCCGAGACATTCGCCGCGAGCACCGCGACGGCGCTCTCGTAGGCCAGTTCGGCGGGGCAGTTGAGCGCCTCGCCGTGGCGGCACGCCGCGAAGAAGTTCTCAAGGTGCGGCATATGCGCGGGCTTGTTCATCTCGACTGCGAGCGGATTGCCGTTCGCAAGCGCGGAGATGCGCGTATCGACCTCGACGTTCTTCGAGACCTCCTTCTTGATCTTGTCGTCCGCGCCGGGCAGGATCCAGCCCCGGTCGATGAAGCCCTGCCACTCCTGATCCGTCCAGCCGCCGCCGCGCAGTTCGCGCTGGACGGTGTTGCCGCGTGCGGAGATCTCGGCGATCGTGAGGGAGGCGTGCGTGCCCATGAACTGCTCGTAGAAGCCGCCGCGGGCGTTGGAGGAGATCACCTGGTAGTAGGCCTCGTTCTTCGTGCCGTCCGGCATCTGGAACTCGTAGAGGCACATCACGCGGTCGTAGGCCTGGCGGCGCGGCGAGAAGGCGTCCTTGCCGCCAATGGCCGTCACGGCGCTCGGCGGCACGCCCCATGCCCAGATGAAGAGGTCGATCTGGTGCGAGCCGAGGTCCACCATCGAGCCGCCGCCGTACTTGTAGAACCAGCGCCAGTTGTGGAACTGCTCGGGGTTCGTGTAGCCGTATTTGTCGAGCACGGACTGCTTCGGCGGCTTCTTGTAGGTGAAGAACGGCGCGAGGGAGCGGTTCCACTGGGCGTAGGCGGTGGTGATGCGGCCAAGCATGTTCGGCACGACGTGCTCGAAGCAGTGGCGGTAGCGCGGGTTCGAGCGGCGCTGGTGGCCGATCTGGAGCAGCTTGCCCGTCTCCTGCTGCACGCGGCACATCTCGGCCGCGAGTTCAAGGCGGTTGGACATCTCCTTCTCGCAGTAGACGTGCTTGCCGGCGCGGAGGCAGGCGCTTGTGTGCTCGCAGTGCATCCAATCCGGCGTCGCCACCACGACCGCGTCGATGTTCTTGTCCTCCGTGGACAGCATATCGCGGTAGTCCTCGTAGGTCTTCACGTCGTGGCCGTAGCCCTTGAAGAAGGCCTTCGCGCGCTGCTGCTCGAACCGCCAGATGTCGCACACGGCGCGCACGCGCACACCGGGAATTCGCACGAGGGAGGCGGCCAGCACCTTGCCCTCGGCGCCGAAACCGATCATCGCCACGTTGATCGTGTCGTCCTTCGGGCCAATCGTGATGTCGTCGGCGTGGAGAATGTTGAAACTCGGCAGGAACGTAGACGCCACGGCGGCGCCCTTCATGAAGCTACGGCGATTGAGGTCCATCGTTTTTCCTTGTTATTCAGAAAACTGCGTCAGTTTATCAAAGACGGGGCCATCTGGCAAACAAATGGCCCCGCCGACCACATTACTACATCCGCGTGTAGCGGGGGCCATCGCCGCCCTGCGGGAACGTCCAGTCGATATTGCCGTAGGGGCACTTGATGCGACAGGTCTTGCAGTGGAGGCAGTTCGAGTAGTCGATCTGCAGCCGGCCCTCGTCGCGGCGGTAGACCTCGGCGGGGCAGAAGCGCGTGCACGGCGAACCGAACGTGTCCGCGCAGGTCGCGCAGAGGGCGGCGTCGCGGATGCGGATGTGGCAGGGCTGGTTCTCCTCGTGGATCGTGCCGGACATGAAGACGTCCGTCAGGCGGTCCGGCTGGCACGGCGACGCCTCGACGTCGTCGGCGCACTCACGCGCGAGCTTCGCGCGGTCGAGCGGGCGCAGCGTCTTGGCGTCCCCCTCGTCGCAGCCCGGCACGCGACCACCCGGGAACTTCCCGAACGTCATCCAGGCAAGCCCCGCGGCCATCACGCCATACGGCATACCGTAGGAGAAGGCCGCACGCACGTTGCGGACGCGCTCCATCTCCCTCCAGCCCGAGGTCTTCCGCAGCAGGTCGAAGTACATCTCGCCCGCGTCCGCCCCCTTCGCGCGGATCGCCTCCGCCGCCGAGACGCCGCTCTGGACCGCGATGTGCACGCCCTTGATGCGCAGCGAATCGAGCAGGCCCGCGCCGTCGCCGACGATCAGGCAGCCGGGGCAGTACGGCTTTGGAACCGCGAAGAAGCCGCCTTCGGGAATCACCTTCGCGCCGTAGGCGACGGTCTTGCCGCCCTTGATGTGGGGCGCGACCGCGCGCGAGGCCTTGAAGCGGCGGAAGAGGCGGAACGGATCAACCTCCGCCCGGGCGTAGTCGAGCCCGTAGGCGTAGCCCACCATCACCTGCGTCTCGGAGACGTGGTAGACGAAGCCGCCGCCGTAGGTGTTGAAGTCGGCCGGCCAGCCGAAGGTGTGCATCACCTCGCCCGCGGTCTGCGTGCCGGCGGGAACCTCGATGAGCTCCTTGATGCCGACCGCGAACGTCTGCGGGCGCACGCCCTGAAGCTTCTTCTCGGCGATCAGCCGCTCCGTGAGGATGCCGCACCCGCCCTCGGCGAGCACCACGGTCTTCGCGCGAATCTCCTCGGCGGGCAGGTAGTTCGACTTCCGTTTCCCGTCCTTGTCGAGCCCCTTCTCGCCCGTGCGGGCGCCGACGATGCGCCCGTTCTCCTCGATGAGGGACGCGACGGCGAAGCCCGTGTAGACCTCGGCGCCCTCCTTCTGCGCGATTCGGCACAGCCAGGCCGTCACCTTCGTGAGCGAGACGACGGGGAAGCCCTTCGAGCTCATCATCGGCGGCACCCACGGAATCTTCACCGAGGCGCGCGAAGTGAACAGGCAGCGGAATGACTCCCGCACGACCTTCGCCTCGCACGGCAGCGACGCAAGCTCCTCCTCGGTGAGAAGGTCCCGCAGCCCGCTCGGATCGACGATGGCGCCGGAGAGGACGTGCGAACCCGGCGAGCGCCCCTTGTCGAGCACCACCACGCGCGGCTTCCGGCCCGAGGCCCCGCGCAGCAGCGAAATGGCCGTCGCAAGGCCCGCAGGGCCC
>JBJEWG010000078.1:0-17216 GCA_051884935.1 Kiritimatiellia bacterium
CGCTGGTCGGGTCTGTGGTCCAAGGGAACATATCGCCCGGTATCCGAGGAAATCGAACAAAACAAGAAGAGACAGGTCGGCTCATCGGTATAACTCGGGACTGGCTCATCGGCATAACTCGGGGTCGCTCATCGGCATAACTTGGGTTGGCTCATCGGCATAACTCGGGGTCGCTCATCGGCATAACTCAGGGTCGCTCATCGGCATGAGGTGGTCGGAGGCTTGTAAGAGAGGATGGTCGGATGGGGGCTGGCGCGGCCTCTGCCATGGTACGGATGCCGTGCCGAATTCCATCTTCCCAACTGTCTCCAAATACAACAACGAAGCGTAATTTCTCGCTTTTAGGCCCGTTTCATAAATTTGAGGCCCGTTTCATAAGGAAAGCCGTCCCGCATGGTCCGTGCGAGGTGCCTGTTCCTCACGAAGTCCCTATTCCTCATTATAAGGAAAATGGAGTTTGGTGGTGATGATGGGCTTTCGCTCGCCGATAGAACCGTTGATAGGACAGGGAGCTCATACGGATTAAATCGTACGCTTCTACAACAAATCTTGAATGTTCTACAGGTAACGTGGCGAAATATATCGATTTAACGGTGAGTGGATATGTGATGTCAGCACCTCTTTTGCAGGGAATACAACCTCTTCCCATATCCACCATATCATATCGCCGGATCATTATTGCTCCGGCAATAAATCAGGCTGATTTTCCAAATAGTCCTGATGATCTCTCTTGCGTAAAACGGGATAAGAATGGCCTTGTATGACGTGTTTAAGACAAAGCATGGCCACGGCGCGAATCAATATGCTTCATCGCCGGAGCACTATTACGGGATTCTGCGAGTTGATTCTGGATGAATCGTTGATTACACGAAAATAAATATGTTTCAGAGGGTGGGAGGTGTGGCGGGCAATTCGCCGATATGCTATAATCCCGCCGTCAATTTCCATTCAAAGGCATTCTGAAGATGAAACCGATTCTGCTTTCGGGAACTGCGGCCTATTCGCAGTTCCGCCTCGATGCGCTCCGTGCCGCCATGAACTCCCTGGAGCCGGCCCTCACGAACATCGAAATCACGGCGACGTGGGTGTACGCCATTCTGCCCGAGGGGGAGGGGCCCGACGCCGAGACGCGCGCCCGGGCGGCGACGCTGCTGAACGCGGTCGGCGACGAGCCCGCGCTGGGGGCAGGCGCGTTCTACGTGACGCCCCGCAAGGGCACGATCTCCCCGTGGAGCTCGAAGGCGACGGACATCTTCCGCAACTGCGGGCTCACGGGCATCGCCCGCGTCGAGCGCGGCATTCGGTTCCAGGTCGTCCCCGAGGTCCCCGCGACGGCGCTCGCGGCGCTCTACGACAAGATGACCGAGGGCGTGTACGACACGCTCGACGACCTCTTCGACTGTCCGCCGCCGAAGCCCGGCCGCACGTTCGACGTGATGGGGAAGGGCGTGGACGCGATCCGCGAGGCGAACGTCGAGCTGGGCCTCGCGATCAGCGAGCCCGAGATGCAGTACCTCGCGGAGAGCTTCACGGCGGCGGGGCGCAACCCCACCGACACCGAGCTCGTGATGTTCGGCCAGGTGAACTCCGAACACTGCCGCCACAAGATCTTCGGCGCGAAGTTCATCATCGACGGCAGGGAGATGCCGAACTCGCTCTTCGGGATGATCAAGAACACCCACAAGAAGAACGGCGCGGGCACGCTGGTGGCGTACAAGGACAACTCCTCCGTGGTGGAGGGGTACGAGACCGAGATGTTCATTCCCGACGCGTCCGCGCGTGCGGCGGGGCACGTCTACGGGTTCCGCAAGGTGCAGCTCGACCAGCTGATGAAGGTCGAGACGCACAACCACCCGACGGCGATCTCCCCGTTCCCGGGCGCGGCGACGGGCGTGGGCGGCGAGATCCGCGACGAGGCGGCGACGGGCAGCGGTTCGCGCACGCACGCCGGCATCTGCGGCTTCATGGTGAGCAACCTGCACATCCCGGGCTATCCCCAGCCGTGGGAGCGCGAGTACGCCGAGTTCCCGAAGCGCCTTGCGACACCGCTCGCGATCATGACGGAGGGGCCGCTCGGCGGCGCGGCCTTCGGCAACGAGTTCGGGCGCCCGCAGCTCACGGGCTTCTTCCGCACGTACGAGGGCGAGGCCGCCGGGCTCTACCGTGGCTACCACAAGCCCATCATGCTTGCGGGCGGGCAGGGCGTGATCGTGCGCGACCAGGTCGAGAAGAAGCCGGTTCCGACGGGGGCGTACATCGTGCAGATCGGCGGGCCGGCGATGCGCATCGGGCTGGGCGGCGGCGCGGCCTCGTCCATGATGACGGGCACGAACGACGAGGCGCTCGACTTCAACAGCGTGCAGCGCGGCAACGCCGAGATGCAGCGCCGCTGCCAGGGCGTAATCAACGCCTGCGCGGCGATGGGGAAGAAGAACCCGGTGCTCTCGATCCACGACATCGGCGCCGGGGGCCTCTCCAACGGCTGCCCCGAGCTCGTGGAGGCGACGGGCGGCAGGTTCCAGCTGCGCCTCGTGCACAACGAGGAGTTCTCCATGAACCCGATGGAGATCTGGTGCTGCGAGGCGCAGGAGCGCTACGTGCTCGCCCTCCGGCGCGACGCGCGCGCGGCCTTCGAGGAACTCTGCGCCCGCGAGCGCTGCCCGGTGGCGTTCATCGGCGAGGCGACGGGGGACGGGCGGCTTGTGCTCGAAGACGACTACTTCCATGACTCGCCGATCGACATGGACATCAAGGTGCTGCTCGGCAAGCCCCCGCGCATGGTGCGCGACGTGGCGCGCGTGGCGGTGCGGCACGAGAAGCTGAACCTCAAGGACGTGAAGCCGCAGGAGGCGTTCTTCCGCCTGCTGCATCTGCCGACGATTGCGGACAAGACCTTCCTCGTCACGATCACCGACCGCTCCGTCACGGGCCTCGTCGCCCGCGACCAGATGGTGGGGCCGTACCAGCTGCCCGCGGCGGACTGCGCCGTGACGACGATGGGCTACAAGACGCTCCACGGTCAGGCGATGGCCACCGGCGAGCGCACGCCCGTCGCGCTGCTGAACGGGCCCGCCTCCGCGCGCCTCGCGATTACGGAGGCGGTCACGAACCTCGCGGCGGCGGACTGCGGCACGATTCGGAACGTGCGCCTTTCCGCCAACTGGATGGCCCCGTGCGGAGAACCCGGCGAGGACGCCAACCTCTACGACACCGTCGAGGAGGCCGGCCTCAACTTCTGTCCCGCGCTCGGCATCTCGATCCCGGTGGGCAAGGACTCCTGCTCGATGCACACCACCTGGACCGATTCCAAGGGCGTGGGCCACAAGCAGGTGGCGCCGCTCTCCCTCGTCATTTCGAGCTTCTCGCCCGTGGACGACGTGACGCGCACGCTCACGCCCGACCTCAAGGCGGGCGCGTCGAGGCTCGTCTACGTCGATCTGGGCCACGGCGCGAACCGGCTGGGCGCCTCCTGCCTCGCGCAGGTCTACAACCAGCTCGGCGACGAGCCGGCCGACGCGGACGCGAAGAGCGTGAAGGCCTTCTTCAACGCGATGCAGAAGATCGTCGCGGAAGGGCTCGCGCTTGCCTACCACGACCGGAGCGACGGCGGCCTTGCCGTCACGCTCGCCGAGATGGCGATCACGGGCGGGCGCGGCCTCGCCGCGACGCTCCCCGATGGCGACGCGCTCGCGGCGCTCTTCAGCGAAGAGCCGGGCGCGGTGCTGCAGGTGGCGGACGAGAACCTCAAGGCCGTGCTCGCGGTCTTCAAAAAGGCCGGCCTGGCGGACGACGTGCACGTCATCGGCGCGCCGACGGAGGATCGCGCGTTCGAGATCGTCGTGGGCTGCCGCCGGACGATCGCCACCACCATCACGGCCGTGCGCCGTGCCTGGAGCGAGACGACCTATCGCATGCAGGCGCTTCGCGACAATCCCGTCTCCGCAAAAGAGGAATACGACAACGGCCTCGACGAGCAGGACCCTGGCCTCACCTTCCACCTGACCTACGACCCCGACGGCAAGGTCAAGGCCGGCAGGGGGCGGCCCCGCATTGCCATTCTCCGCGAACAGGGCGTCAACGGACACATTGAGATGGCCGCGGCGTTTGCGCTCGCGGGCTTCGAGAGCGTGGACGTGCATATGACGGACCTTCTCGCGGGGCGCGTCGATCTCGCGGACTTCAAGGGACTTGTCGCGTGCGGCGGCTTCAGCTACGGCGACGTGCTCGGCGCCGGTTCCGGCTGGGCGCGTTCGATTCTCTTCAACCGGAAGCTGAAGGCGATGTTCAGGAAGTTCTTCCACCGGGCGGACACCTTCTCGCTTGGCGTGTGCAACGGCTGCCAGATGCTCTCGCAGCTCAAGGACCTCATCCCCGGCGCGCAGGACTGGCCGGAATTCCGGCGCAACGTCTCGGAGCAGTTCGAGGCGCGCTTCTGCACGTTGGAGGTTCTCGACTCGCCGTCGATCTTCTTCAAGGGCATGACGGGCAGCCGCATCCCGATCGCCGTCGCGCATGGCGAGGGGCGTGTGGAGTTTCCCGCGGGCGTCGATGGCGCAAAGGCCAAGGCCGCGCTTCGCTATGTGGATGGACGAGGCGAGGCGACCGAGCGCTACCCGTGGAATCCGAACGGCTCCGCGGGGGGCCTGACCGCCTTCACGACAAAGGACGGCCGCGCGACAATCATGATGCCGCACCCGGAGCGCGGGTTCCGCGCGAGCCAGCTCTCCTATCGGGGTGGCTTGTTCAACGGCGAGGCGGGGCCGTGGATGCGCATGTTCCGCAATGCGTATGCGTTCGCGACGCAGGGCTGACGTCGGATCGCGACGAGGGACGACAGATGGCGCAGCAGGACAAGGTCACGTTCGAGGAATCGCTCCGAAAGCTGGAGAAGCTGGTGGGCGAGATGGAGAGTGGTGAACTGCCGCTCGACGAGATGATGAAGCGCTTCGAGGAAGGTCGGGCGCTTGTCGCGGCCTGCACCGCCGAGCTTGAGGTTGTCCGTCAGCGGATCGAGAAGGTCGTCTCGGCCCCCAATGAACCGCCTCGTGTCGAGCCGCTGGAGATTCTATGACGAAAGTCGTCTATGTGCAGGCCCGCGCCGATCACGTCGCCTCGCTTGCGAGCGCGGCGCCGCTCTCCGCCATCGAGGAGCTCGTGTGGAACGCCCTCGACGCGGATGCACGCGAGGTCAGGGTCGATCTTGTCCAGAATCCTCTGGGCGGCGTGGAGGCGATTCGCGTTTCGGATGACGGCAGCGGAATCGACCTTCTGAAGATCGAGGAGACGTTCGGCTCTCTCGGCGGCAGCTGGAAAATGCCGGAAGATGCGACGACGCAGACCTATCACCGCCGCCTTCACGGGCGCCACGGGCGTGGCCGATTCAAGGCGTTTGCGCTCGGTACGCACGTCGAGTGGCGGACGACGATGAAGGCCGGCGGGGACTTGTTGTCGTATCGGCTCTCGGGCGATGCGTCCGAACCCGGTGTGTTCCACGTCGAGCAGATGCAGCCGGGGCCCGCGACGGGAACGGAGGTCTACATCACCGGCATTCGGGCGACGGCGGATTCACTCACGGTTCCGGAACCTGCGGTCCAGGCTCTCGCAGCCAAGTTCGCGCTCTATCTGAAGGCCTATCCGGGTGTGCGCGTGTGGTTCTGCGGTATCCCGGTGTCGCCGGTCATCGTTCAGAAGGCGGCCACGGACTACGAGGTGAAGCTCGACGGTGGCGTCACCGCGAAGCTCAAGGTCATCGAGTGGCGGCGGAAGTTCCCGGGGAGGGGCCGCATCGTCTTCTGCGGGCGCGACGGTTTCACGCTTCAGGAGCGTCCGTCGGGCGTTCGGTCGGGTCGGCCGTTCAGCTACACGGCCTACCTCGAAGACGGGCGCTTTGACGAGCTCGCCGCCGAGAACGCGCTCGTGATGGACGAGCTTCACCCCGAGGTCCGCGCCTGGCTCGACGCGACGCGCAAGATTCTCAAGGCGCATTTCAGGGCGCGCGCGGACGAGGCCGCCGCCGAGCGTCTCGCGAAGTGGATCGCCGAGAAGAGCTATCCGTTCGCGTCGGACGACGCCACCCCGCTTCGGGAGAGGTTTGACGCGGGAGTCGCCGAAATGCGCGTGAATCTGGAAGGATTCGACGCGCTGCCGTCTTCTGAACGCGCCTATCTTTTCCAACTCCTCTTGAGGGCGGTTGGGGGGCGGAATCGTCCACCCACTTCCCCGTCTTGATTTAAGGTGTCGGATATAATCCTCTTTCATCCCTAACCACTTTATCATGTTCTTCGCACTTACAAGCAGCACTTGGGACGGCCTCTCCGATGGCGTTGCGATTCTGATCATCACCGCGCTGTTGCTCATCGGGCTCTTCCTCGGCTACGCGCTTCGCGGCCTCGTGGGCCGTTGGCAGGCGGAGTCCATCGAGAAGCGCATGCGGTTGCGGGAGGAGGAGGCCGCGGCCGACATCAAGGCGCGGCGGAAGGAGGCGGATATCTCCGCGCGTGCCGTGGTGGTCAGGGCGAAGGAGGAGTTCGAGGCGTCCACGAGGAAGCGCCGGGCCGAGCTTCAGGCCACGGACGAACGCCAGACGCAACGGGAGGCCAACCTCGACCGAAAGGCCGCCGAGCTTGACACGCGCGCGAGCGCGCTGAACGCCAAGGCCGAGACGGTCGATGTGGCGATGCGGACGGCCCGCGAGAAGAACGAGACGGCGGAGCGCCGCCTGCAGGAGCTCGCCAAGATGACGCACGCCGAGGCGCGGAAGGAAATCCTGACGCGCGTGAACGCAGAGCTGCGCGCGGACGCCGCGATTCTCAGCCGGCGCATTCAGGAGGCGGCGCGAGAACAGGGCGACGCCATCGCGGCGCGCATCGTCGCGGATGCCCTGCAGCGCTGTGGGGTCACCCATGTGGAAGAACTCACAACCGCCACCATCACGTTGCCGAACGCCGAGATGAAGGGACGTATCGTGGGGCGCGATGGTCGGAACGTGCGGAGCTTCGAGGCGGCCACGGGCGTGCAGCTGTTGTTGGACGATGCGCCGGACGCGGTGGTCCTTTCGTCCTTCGATCCCTTGCGGCGCGAAGTCGCCCGCCGTGCGCTTGAGGCACTCGTCGCGGACGGACGCATCCACCCCGCCTCGATTGAGGCTGCGGTCGCCGAGGCGCAGAAATCGACCGAGAAGACCTGTGAGGAGAAAGGAGCCGAGGCGGCTGCGGAGGCTGGCGTGCCGGGCGTCCCCGTGGAGACGTTGCGCCTCGTCGGCGCGCTCCACTTCCGTTTGTCCTTCTCGCAGAATGTGCTGCGTCATTCCGTCGAGGTCGCCCTGCTCTCCGGCGCGATGGCCGCCGAGATGAGGCTCGACGCCGCGTTGGCGCGCCGCGTGGGTTTCCTGCACGACATCGGCAAGGCCATCACGGCGGAGAAGCGTGGCGCCCATGCGGCGCTGGGCGCGGAGTTCCTGCTGGCGCATGGCGAGGATCCGAAGGTGTGCGCGGCCGTGGCGGCGCACCACGCCGAAGCGGGGACGGATGGCGGTGTGTACGGCGTGCTCTGCGCGGCGGCGGACGCGATCTCCTCTGCGCGGCCCGGTGCCCGGCAGGAGGATGTGGGCGACTACATTCAGCGTCTGGAGAATCTGGAGAAGATCGCGAAGTCCCACGCGGGGGTCTCGAACGTCTACGCCGTGCAGGCGGGGCGTGATCTGCGCATCGTGGTCGATCCGTCGGTTGTCGGCGACCAGGCGGCGTCGGAGCTGGCGGGTGAGATCTGCCGTGACATCTCCGCGCAGCTGAAGTTCCCGGGCATGATCCGCGTGACGGTCGTGCGCGAGTTGCGATGCGTCGAGTACGCAAAGTGATTTGACCAAAGAACATGACTGTAATAACCAAGGAAGGGGCGAAACAATGAAGAGAATGCTGTTTGTCTGCTGCTTCGCGATGAGTGGCGTGATTGCGACAATTGCCGCGGAGACGGTTGCGACCAATGCGGTCTTGGTTGCGACGGCGGAAGTGGCGCCGTTCGGCGACGTGACGAAGAAGGTCACGCAGTTGGGCACGATGATCAACAATCCGATTGTTCCCACTCTGCTGGTGAGTGCGGGCCAGCAGCAGCTGATCCAGGCCTATGGGCGCTTCCGGAGCGATTCGCCGATGTATGGACAGCTCTACATCCGGCCTGCGGTGCTTGAGGCCGCCCTTAAGGCAAACGAACTGGACGACTCATCGGCGTGGCGAGACGTCGTCTGGGTCTATCCGAGTGCGGATGGGGACGCGAAGATGCTGCTGGACCATCCGGGATCGACCAAGGCCGAGGACGGTACGCTCCACATCCTCGCGGGTGAAGACAACCCGGAGGAGCGGTGGGTCAAGTTCACGGCGGACGGGCGGTACTGCGCCATTGCATCTTCGGTCGAACTGGCCAACCGCGCCATCGCCGACTTCGCCCAGGGGGCCGCCGCGCATGCGGCGCGCGCGAACACGGAGCGTCCACTCCTGCGCCTCGACATTCCCGGGCCCGCCCTCGTGACCTTCGCGTCGCTGGAAAATGTGGCCCAGACCAACCAGAAGAAGAAGGGGCTGAAAGACATCGACTTGACGGGCGGGGCGTCTCAGCTGAGCGTTCTGCGGAATTTCTCGCACGTGACCTTCGTGGTGGACTTGGATGACAAGGGACTTTCCTTTGACTGTTCCGCGTTTCCGAAGCCGGGCGTGCCTCCGCTCGCGTGTGCGGGGACGGCCCTGCCTGCGGGAGCTTTGGACTCGGTTCCTGCCGAGGCGGTGCTCTTTGGCGCGGGGTTGGCACGGTTTCAGAACGGAGGGGCTTGTTCGTCGGAAGCGACTTTCAAGGCGAATTGCGCGCAGATGGCCAAGACTTTGCGGACGGATGTCGTCGCGGCCCTCGCGAACGAGAAGGAGCTGAAGCCCTATGCGGCGTTGTTAACGGATATTGCGCATGGACTTGCGGACTGCGTTCAGGGGGCTCCGTATCCAGCCGCGTCGGATTGGTCTTCCGTCTCATTGTCGTTTGACGCGGCGAAGCATCCCTACCTGACGATGGCGGGAGAGGCCCAGAATATCACTCTTCACGAGACATTGAGCAAGACGTTCCTGGATCGTATTACCGGGGCGCTGGAGCGGCAGTGGCCGGGTAAGGGAATTTTTGTGAAGTCCCCCGTCGGCTATGTGTTTGACTGGGCCGCCATCGTCGATGTCGCCGCGGCGGAGTCGGGCGAGGCGGCGGCGACGAACGCGGTCGTCCTCGCGACGGCGAAGAAGACAATCAACGCCGTACTGGGTGGAACGAAGACGGAACTGGCCTCGAAGATCGACGGGACGAGATTTACCACACTGGTCGCCGCGCCGGGCTTCAAACCCTCAACTGCGAAGCCGAATGGCGAGGCGCGTGTGGCGGCGGCGCTGCCGGAGGTCGTCGCGGCGCGTCCGGGCGCGGCGTTCTACATTCCGCTCTACGGATTTGCGCGCGATGGCGTATTGCCGATCCTTGCGAAGCAGATGTCCAAAAAAGACGCGCAGCAGTGCGAGGCAATGATTGCCGCCATGCCGCCGGCTGAAGCGAACAGCGCCATCGCGGGTGCGATGTGGTGTATGAAGGATGGGACCTGTCGGGGGCTTGTGCGCATCACGGCGAACGAGATCAAGAACTACGGGGCCGCTTTCAACGCCTTCACCGCGGCCTCGATGGCCTCGTCCCTTGGCGACGATGACGAATAGACGCCCCGCCATGGACGTGCGGAGAATCTTCGTCTGCGGACACCGCAACCCGGACTGCGATTCGGTGATGAGCGCCTATGCGCTCGCCGACCTTCGTCGCCGCACGGGGCTCGAAAACGTTGAACCGCTGTGCCCCGGCCTGTTGCCGGCGCGGGCGAAGTGGGTGTTCGACCGATACGGGCTCACACCCCCCGCTTCGCGCGGCGACGTCTATGTGCGCGTGCGGGACCTCATCGCCGCAGACGTCCCTATCATCCCCTCGGATGTTCCGCTCATCGACGCATTGCGCACGCTTGAGGTGTCCGGCGAGTCGTCGTTGCCCGTGGCGGGCGCGGATGGACGCTTTTGCGGTATGCTCTCCCCCGCGAAGCTGCTCGCCCTCTTCATCGCGAAGGATGATCTTTCGCGTCCGACTGGCGTGGCGCCGCTTCACGCCTGCTCGCAGGTGCTGGTCGCTTCCGATCGGGTACATGACGTCAAGGCGGCCTGCATCCGAAACGCCCACAACCATTTCCCCGTTGTGGACGAAGAGGGACGACTGCTGGGCACGGTATTGAAGCGCGCCTTCGCGGAGACTCCTCCATTTCGCATGATCCTCGTGGACCACAACGAGACGGATCAGGGCATTCCGGGACTGGAGGAGCTGCCCGTCATCGAGGTGGTCGATCATCACCGCATCTCCTTCACGTCGCCGCCGGAGCCAATCAAGTACACGGCGGATACGGTGGGCTCCACATGCACGATCGTCGCGCGGATGTTTCGTGGCGCGGTACTGCGCCCGTCGAAGGAGGTTGCCGGCGTACTGCTCGCGGGCATCGTGGCGGATACGCTCTTCTTCCAGTCGCCGACGACGACGGATGTGGACCGCACGTTCGCGGCCTGGCTTGAGAAGATCTGCGGGGTGACGGCGCAGGAGACGATGGACGGCCTGATGTCCGTCGCCTCCGCGCTGAGCGTACTCTCACCGGCGAAGGCGATTGATTCCGATCGCAAGTCCTATGCGGAGGGCAGCTGGAAGTTCTCCCTCGCGCAGATTGAAGAGTCCAATCTCGCGCTCTTTCATGGTCAGCTGGATGTGCTGGGAAGAGAACTGGAGCGCGTGCTCGAACAGGAGAAGCTCGATTTTGTGGCGCTGCTCGTTACGGATCCCGTTCGCGGTAATTCGGAACTGCTCTATCGCGGGGCGGAAAGCGTCCGGCGCGCGCTGCCCTGGCGCACGCACGAGCGTGGCACCTTTCTGCTGCCGGGCGTTCTCTCGCGCAAGAAGCAGCTCCTGCCCGAAGTCGTATCGACGCTTGCGGGGTTTTCCCGCTAACCGAAAGGAAAGACGATGAACACAAGAATCTTGCTAGCCGCGGCTGGTTTTGCCTTGGCGGCGTGGGCGGGTATGCCCTGGCGCGACGATCTGTGGCTGGGGCATGGGTCATTCTGGACGGCCCGCGTGCCGGTGACGGTGGAGAATCCGACGGCGGCGAACTGGGAGGGGAAGACCGTCTCGGTGCCGATCGCGAAGCTGCCGCTTGCGGGGGCGTGCGTTGAGGAACTGCGCCTCGTGGATGCGCAGGGGGTACAACTGGAGTACGGCGTGTGGTCCGGGAACGGTCTGGAGCAGATGACGGAGGGACCAGTTCCGAAGGACGGCTTCTTCACGATTCCCGTGGTCTGCCCTGCAAAGGGGCGTGCGGACTACCACATCTACTTCGGTAATGCGAAGGCCTGGGGACTGGCCGATTTCTGGGAGGAGCGTCCGGTTGGATTCGTGAACGGCGGCTTCGAGGTGGTCCGCGCGGGAGCTCCGCTGGGCTGGAGGACATTCTCGGCAGACGGCCAGCATCGGTTGGAGATCGTGGAAGGCGCCGTCGAAGGGAAACACTGCCTTCGTGCGGAGGCAGACGAAGGGGCGTCGGCGACGTGGTTCAACTATTCGCAGGACAACATCCCCGTTCGTCCCGGGCAGAAGGTGACGGTGCGGGTGAAGCTGCGTGGCGAGAACGTGAAGGGCATCGCGGGGTGGTACATCCATGCGGGCAACGAAGTGCGGGGCGACATTCTCAACAAGGTGTTCACCGGCGGACAGGGCACGTTCGGGTGGAAGACACTGGAGATGAAGGTGGAGATTCCCGCGGACTGCTCCAGAATGTGCGTGGGGAGCGTGCTGAAGGGAACGGGGCGCGCGTGGTACGACGACGTCACAGTCGATCTGGGTACGGCGAACGACGCGCCCGACATCGCAGTGGGTGCAGTCGAGACACTCGACGTGCGCTCGATTGGCGAGGACGCGCCGTGGCTCGATCCCAAGTGGCAGTATCGCGTGCCGGTGCGCCTCGCGAACTTCACGGATGCCGACGTGGCGAGCACGCTCGCCTCCTTCGCGCTTCCCGAGGTGCTGCGGGCGACGCGGAATCCCGAATACGTTCTGACCTTGAACGGCCAACCGCTGCAGGCCTGCGCGCTGGGCACGCGCCTGCTCTTCTCCTGCACGCTCCCCGCGAAGAGCGTGACGACCTGCTACATCTACGTGCGATGCGGCGATGCGAAGACTGCGGTCACGGAGGAGGCCGCCGAGCGGAAGTCCGCCCTCGGGAGTCAGATTCCAAGCGACCAGGTGCTGGTGCGCCGCGCGAAGCTGAGCGATCCGGCGGCGTTCGAGGCGTTGTTGAATAGCGCGGGGAATCTGGTTCGGAACGGCAGTTTCGAGGAAGGCGAGGCCGGTTGGCGGCATGGCACGGCAAAGGGCGTCTCCTGCACCACGGCGGAGGGTGGGTATTTCGGGAAGGGCTGTGCGAAGATGGTGATTCCCACGGGGGTGGCGCCGAACTGGAGCGGCTGGCGGCAGACTGTGGAGGTGAAGCCGGGACGGAGCTACTTCTACGGCGCGTTCATCAGCGGCGACAATCTCGAATCTTCGGCGACCGTGCACGCGCATCTGCTCACGGCAAAAGGTGCGCTGAGTTCGGGCGGAATGCAGTGCGCGGGAAGTGGCGTGAGCGGGACGGTGCCCTGGACGCCCGTCTTCGGAACGCTGTATGCGCCTGCGGATACGGCGAAGGTCAATCTTCAGCTCACGATGAACGGCGCGGGAACCGTTGCGCATGATGGCGTGCTGATGGTGGAGTATACGGTGGCGAAGACGGGGGATCCCGAATTCGCCCCCGTGCGGGACGCGGGGCGGCCGCTGGTGGTCGAGCAGGTCGATCCCGTGGTGAAGGTGTTCCGCGAGACGCCTCTGGCGGGGACGGACGGAACGCTGTTGCGCGTGGTGCTCGCGCGGAACGAGACGGAGCCGCTGCAGGTGGCCGTGAAGTCCGTAACGGGTGGCGAACTGGAGCTGGCGGTTGAGGGAATTCCGCTGAAGACGGAGATCGGGCGCGTCGATTTCGTGCCGGTCGACTGGCCGACGGCCTACTACTCGTGCACGACGCCGAAGTGGGTGCTGCGCTTCCCGAAGAACAGTGGGCAGAGCGATGGCTGGAGCGGATGGTGGCCGGATCCGATCGTCCCCACGTCCCGCGGGACGCTTGTGCCGAACCAGACGCAGCCGTTTTGGGTCAACTTCACGGCAGACGCGCGGACGAAGCCCGGCACCTACAATGGACAGATCGTCTGGCGACTGAATGGGCAGGTGGTGCGGACGGACGCCCTGGCGGTGAAGGTTTGGAACTTCGAGATTCCGGCACGCCCGAAGTTCGCGGCCGTTTACGATCTGCGCATGGGCGGCCCATACTGGCAGACATTGGGCGCGACGGACGACGTGCGGCGCGAGAAGATCTGGGCGTTTATGGCCGAGAAGAAGGCCTGCCCGGATGGCCCCGGCGGCGGCGTCACATTCACAAAGGGCGCGGATGGCAATCTGACGGCGGACTTCACGGAGTATGACCGGCTCGCGACGCGCTACTTCGACCACTACCAGTTCCCGATGGCGTATACGCCCGGTTGCTTCTACTGTTTCGGCTGGGCGATGCCGCCGAAGAAGTTCCTCGGGGAGGACCCCTACGAGGGAGTGTGGCCCTACGCGGGTGCGGATCGAATGAAGCTTCGCCCCGAATACCGTCGCCTCTATCAGCAGGCGCTGAAGCTCTACTGGGATCATGTGAAGGCGAAGGGATGGGCGGATCGGATCGCGCTCTACATCTCGGACGAGCCGCACTTCACCCGGCCCGAGGTGCGGGACCAGATGATTGCCTGCTGCCGGATGATCCACGAGGTGGACCCCGCGATCCGCATCTACTCCAGCACCTGGCGCCACTGCCCCGCGTGGAACGATGCGCTTGACGTGTGGGGCGTCGGCCACTACGGCTGCTTCCCCGTGGAGGAGATGAGGGCGCGCAAGGCGGCGGGCGGAAGCATCTGGTGGACGACCGATGGCCAGATGTGCACGGATACGCCCTACTGCGCGGTCGAGCGCCTGTTGCCGCACTACGCGCACAAGTACGGCGCCGACCTCTACGAGTTCTGGGGGGCGACGTGGCTGACCTATGACCCGTGGAAGTTCGGGTGGCACGCCTACATCCGCCAGTCCGACACGCCCGGCAAGACCTACTGGGTGCGCTATCCGGCGGGCGACGGTTACCTGATCTATCCGCCGCGGGAGGGGATGGAGGCAACGCCCGTATCGTCCATCCGTATGGAGGCGGCGCGCGATGGCGTAGAGGACCACAGTTACCTCGAACTGCTCGCGGCGCGGGCGAAGTCCAACCCGGCGGCGGCGGCTCTGCTGGAGGAATATCGTGCGCTCGTGACGATTCCCAATGCCGGCGGGCGCCATTCCACCCATATCCTGCCGGAGCCGGAGAAGATCGGTGCGTTGCGCCTGCGGGCGGGCGAACTGCTCGCGCGTTAAATCCCGCTTCCCTTTTGAACGCAATAAGGCTATAATTTCGACGCTTTCAAACACGAAAGGAAAATAACATGAAGAAACTGGTAACGGCTCTGATGATTTGCGCGGCGGCTCTGTCGCTCAAGGCGGATACGGACGGATGCGTGATGCTTTCGGTGTTCTCGCCTGGCCAGATCCCGATTGCGGCGACCTCGCTGGACGGCGTGCGCCTGAATCTGCTCTACGGCGAATGCCAGAATCTCAACGGACTCGATCTCGGCATCGTGGGCCGCGTTCGCGAGAACGTCAACGGCCTTCAGGTCGCGGCCGCGAGCATGGTCGGCACGGACGTCGCGGGCGCGCAGCTGGGTCTGCTGAACTTCGTCGAGGCGGACTTCGCCGGTTTCCAGTTCGCGCTTTGGAACGACGTGGGGGGCGCGGTCGAAGGGTTTCAGCTGGGTCTGGTCAACTTCGCGGGCAAGCTCAACGGCCTTCAGCTGGGCCTCCTGAATTTCATCGAAGAGCCGCATCCCACCTATCGCTGCCTGCCGTTCGTGAACTTCGGCTGGTAAGCTTCGCCGAGATTGGTGTTTTCGTTTCATCCCCCGAGGATCCGGCTTGCCGGGTCCTCGGGTTGTAGAATGCGAGTTTGACATGGAAGAGGTCAAAGAATCTGATACGAGTCGGCATTTCCTGCGGCAGTGGATCGAAGAGGATCACGCCAAGGGGCGCACGGGCGGGCGGGTAGTGACCCGGTTCCCGCCGGAGCCGAACGGCTACATCCACATCGGCCACGCGAAGGCGGTCTGCGTCAACTTTGGTATGGCGAAGCTGTTCGGCGGCGAGTGCCATCTGCGCCTCGACGACACGAACCCGACGAAGGAGTCGGACGAGTACGCCGAGAACATCCGAAACGACATCCGCTGGCTGGGCTTCCAGTGGTCGGGCCCGGGCGACGCGGGCGAGGCTGGCTTCTACAACGCCTCGAACATGTTCGACACGATGTTCCAGATCGCCGAGGAGCTGATCCGGCGCGGGCAGGCCTACTGTTGCAATCTCACGCAGGACGAGTGGAAGGAGTACCGCGGCGTTCCCGAGCGGCCCGGGCGGCCCTCGCCCTCCCGCGACACGGACCCCGCGCGCAATCTGCGCATCTTCCACGAGATGCGGGACGGCAAGTATGCGGACGGCGAGTGGTGCCTGCGCGCGAAGATCGACATGGCGTCCCCCAACATCCACTTCCGCGATCCCGTGATCTACCGCATCCGCCACGTCGCCCACTACCATCTCGGCGACAAGTGGTGCGTGTACCCGATGTACGACTTCGCGCACCCGATCGAGGACGCCCTCGAAGGCGTGACGCATTCGATGTGCACGCTGGAGTTCGAGGTTCACCGTCCGCTCTACGACTGGGTGATCGACCGCATGGACGAGCAGGGGCTGCTCGTCGTGCGCAACGGCGTGAAGGTGCGTCCGCAGCAGCGCGAGTTCGCGCGGCTGAACATCACGTGGACGGTGATGTCGAAGCGGCTGCTGCTGCAGCTCGTCACGGAGAAGCACGTCGCCGGCTGGGACGACCCCCGTATGCCGACCGTATGCGGGATGCGCCGGCGCGGCTTCCCGCCCGCCGCGCTCCGCGAATTCTGCGAGCGCGTGGGCGTGACGAAGGTCGAGTCCGAGTCCGACCCCGCCCTCCTTGAATGGTGCGTGCGCGAAGAGCTGAACAGGACCGCGACGCGCCGCATGGCGATTCTCGACCCCGTGAAGCTCGTGATCGAGAACTTCGAGGGAACGCGCACGGTCGCGCGGCCGAACAACCCGCTCGACGAGGCGGCCGGCACGCGCGAGGTTCCGTTCTCCCGCGAGCTCTGGATCGACCGCGCGGACTTCCAGGAGAACCCTGAGAAGAAGTTCTTCCGTCTGGGGCCCGACCGCGAGGTGCGCCTCGCCGGGGCCTGCATCGTCAAGTGCGTGGGCTTCGAGAAGGACGCCGAGGGCCGCATCTCGCTCATCCGCTGCACCTGGGACGAGGGCAGCTGGGGCGGCAACGCGCCCGACGGTCGCAAGGTGAAGGGCACGATCCACTGGGTTGACGCCGCCACGGCCGTCACGGCGGAGGTGCGTCTCTACGACCGCCTCTTCACGGTGCCGGATCCGCTGCGGGACGGCTCCGAGAACTTCCTCTCGTATATGAACCGCGATTCCCTCAAGACGCTCACGGCGTACGTCGAGCCCGCGCTGGCGCAGGCCGCGCCCGGCGACCACTTCCAGTTCGAGCGCACGGGCTACTTCGTGGCCGACGCGAAGGACTCGAAGCCGGGCGCCCCGGTCTTCAACCGCACGGTGACGCTGAAGGACTCGTACAAGCCCGCGTGAGGGGCGCCGCGAAAACGGCGTTGGGCCACGCAGCCGGGGCGAGCCGCCTCGGCTGCGTTGTCTTTTCAACCGATGGAGGGCTTGCGTCCGTCGAGGGCCGGGTTGTGGTGGGCCCAGAGGGCCTGACGGGCGACGCCGAGCATGATGGCGGCGTCGTCGCGCGTCTGCACGCCGCGCGAGAAGATGCGGTGGATTCCCTGCATCATGTGGTCGGTCTGCTTCTCGTCCATGAAGCCGATATCCCGCAGCATCGTCTGCCAGTTCTTCATCAGCTGCATCTTCTGCGCCTGGGGGGC
>JBJEWG010000079.1:0-17139 GCA_051884935.1 Kiritimatiellia bacterium
TTCGGCACGCTTGAGATCATCATCAAGGACAAGACGGGATGGAACGTCGTGATCGACGGGCTCGTTTTCGACGACGGCCAGGCGAGCAACTTCCACAAGGTGAAGGGCAAGCCCGAGGGCGTGGCCACCGGAATGTGGCTGCAGCCGCCCGCGCGGGGCGACAAGCCGCTGCCGTCGCGCGACAAGTGCGCGCTCTACTTCAACACGGATACGAAGCCGACGAACAAGGGCAACATCACCGTGCAGAACTGCGTGTTCGCGAACTCCTCGAACCGGGGCGTGGTGATCCACACGTACGCGGGCGAGGTGAAGGTGCTCAACAACGTGTTCGTGAACTCCCGCAACATCGCGGTGGACGTGGTGAGCAAGAACCAGAAGAAGGGGAACGTGTCGTATGAATGCGCCAACAACACGATTCTCTTCATGTGGCGCCAGCAGGCTGGCGACCCGACCTCCTCGATGGGGTACGGCGTGCGCGCGTACGCGAACATGACGTGCGACTTCCACCACAACATCTTCGGGCTGAGCGAGTGCGTGGGCTTCGACAACACGAAGGACAGCTCCCGCCCGGGGCAGCCCAACAAGAAGGAGATCAAGCTGGACAACAACGTCTTCTTCCTCAACAAGCTGGGCGACGCGCAGGCCACCTTCAGCCCGAACCTGAAGCGCGTGAAGGTGGACCAGTTCGAGGACCTGGAGGACTACGACGGCATCACGAGCATCGACGGGAACGTGGACCTGAAGGACCCCAAGGTGTTCGCCGGCAAGATCGACCAGGCGTATCTGGACGGGTTCCTCTCGGCGACGTACAGCGAGTCCGTGGACTACGACGAGAATTCGCCCGCGAATCTCTTCCGCGAGGCGATGGGCCTGAACAAGCGCGCGACGGTGACCACTAAGGTCTCGATGTACGCGAACCTCTATCCGCTTGAGAAGACCTACGAGCTCATCGGCGCGATGAAGGACTACGGCGCGCAGCCCGTCAAATGAGCATCTGCGCACGCGCATTGACAAACCGCCGCATTTTTGATTAACTATGCGGCTCAACGCGGGGTCGGCTGATGAAGTCGGCCTCCCGTGCCTGAAGAGTTTCGGGCGCGCAGTACGGACAAATCTCCGCAGAGGGGCACAAAGCCACAGAAAAAGGATACACAATGCTGCAGAAAAGCACACGTCCCGCGAATCCTGGTGACAACCGCAAGTGGTATGTCATCGACGCGAAGGACCAGGTTCTCGGCCGCCTCGCGGTCGTGATCGCCAACAAGCTCCGCGCGAAGGACACGCCCGCGTTCGACCCCTCGGTCGATGCCGGCGCCTTCGTCATCGTGATCAACGCCGCCCAGGTGAAGCTCACGGGCAAGAAGGAAGAGATGAAGGACTATCAGCGCTACTCCGGCTGGCGCGATGGCCTGAAGCACTTCACCGCCGCCGAAATGCGCGCCAAGCACCCTGACCGCATGATCAAGGAGGCCGTCTGGGGGATGCTCCCGAAGAACACGATCGCGCGCAAGATGATGACGCGCGTCAAGGTCTTCGCGGGCGCCGAACACACGCACGCGGCCCAGAAGCCCGAAGTGATCACGCTCTAAGGAGATTTCGAGAAATGGCTACGAAGAAGGTTATTTCCGCCGGAACCGGTCGCCGCAAGACCGCCTGCGCGCGCGTCATGCTCGTTCCGGGCGATGGCAAGTGGACCGTCAACAAGGTCGCCCTTGAGGAGTACATCACCTCCGAGGCGCTTCGTGATTATCTCAAGCAGCCCGTCGCGATCAGCGGCTTCGACGTCTCCAAGGTGGACGTCGTGGCGTTCGCCAAGGGCGGCGGCTGCTCCGGCCAGGCCGGCGCGATCCGTCACGGTCTCGCCCGCGCCATCGAGGCGGCTGGCGCCAAGGTGACCATCCCGGCCGCGAACGGCGCGCCAGAGCGCGAGGAGTCCGAATACCGTGCGGCCCTAAAGAAGGCCGGCTGCCTGACGCGCGACAGCCGCATGAAGGAGCGCAAGAAGCCCGGTCAGCCGGGCGCCCGCAAGCGCTTCCAGTTCTCGAAGCGTTAATCGCATCCAGTGGTGGGTCGTTGGGCCCATCGCAGCACGACGGGCCGCCGCGGGGGGGATACCCTTCCACGCGCGGCCCTCTGTTTCCAAAGGATAGACATGGCATTTGGATTTTTGAAGAAGCTGGCGGCGATGGTCTCCGGCAAGAAGCCCGCCGCGCGGAAGGGCGGTTCGGGCGCCGCCGCGCAGCAGAAGAAGAGCGGCCAGCAGCAGAGCGGAAATGGGCGCGGCAAGCGCGGTCGCCGTGGTCGGCACGGCGGAGGCGAGAAGTCCCAGCGGGAGAACGGCCCGCAGCAGCCGAAGGCGGCCAGCGCGAACGGTTCGCAGCCGCGCGCCGGGCGCAAGCCGCAGGATGGCCAGCAGAAGCGCGGGGAGCGCCGGCGCGACGAGCGCGGTGCGCGTGGAGAGCGCAGCGGGCGCGACGAGCGTCGTCGCGAGGGGTCCCGCCGCGGCGCACCGAGGTCCGTCAACACCGCCGCGAACGAGATGCGCCCGGGCGGCGTCGTCGGCACCGAGGAGATGGAGGCGCGCAAGACCGCGCACGCGGCGTGGGACCCGGCGACCTTCGCGGTCGAGCCGCAGGACGGCAAGAAGCGCTTCCACGACTTCGATCTGCCGAGCGAGGTGATGCACGGCATCGCCGATCTTGGCTTTCAGTACTGCACGGAGATTCAGGCCCTCTCGCTCCAGAACGCCCTTGAAGGCAAGAACATGGCCGGCAAGGCGCAGACGGGCAGCGGCAAGACGGCGGCGTTTCTCGTGGCGATCTTCACGCGCTACCTCCGCACGCCGGAAAGCCGCGCGAAGACGGGGGGCTGCCCGCGTGCGCTGGTGCTTGCCCCGACCCGCGAGCTCGTGATTCAGATCTGCAAGGACGCGGACGCCATCGGCAAGTACTGCGGCCTTCGGTCCCTCGCCATCTACGGCGGGATGGACTTCGACCGCCAGCGGGACGAGATTCTCGCCGCCCCGGTCGATCTGCTCGTCGCGACGCCGGGCCGCCTGCTGGACTTCTGCAAGCGCAAGGTGGTGGACCTCGGCAAGATCGACACGCTGGTCATCGACGAGGCGGACCGCATGCTCGACATGGGCTTCATCCCCGACGTGAGCCGCATCATGAACCATCTGCCGCCCAAGAACAAGCGGGCGACGATGCTCTACTCCGCCACGCTGACGGACGACGTGATGCGTCTGGCCTCCCGGTGGATGGAGGAGCCCGTCAAGGCCGAGGTCGAAAGCGACCACAACGCGACGGACACGGTTCGCCAGGTCGTGTACGTGATCCGCGCCGAGGACAAGTTCAAGGTGCTCTTCAACCACATCGCGCTGCACCCGAACGCCCGCGCCATCGTCTTCTGCAACCGTAAATCGACGACCGAGGACGTCTACGAATCGCTGAAGTGCCGTGGCGTGAGCTGCGAGATGCTCTCCGGCGACGTCAACCAGAACAAGCGCCTCAAGGTGCTGGAGGACTTCCGCGAGGGCGCGGTCAAGATCGTGGTCGCGACCGACGTGGCGGGGCGCGGCATCCACGTGGACGACGTGGAGTATGTGATCAACTTCGACTTCCCCTACGAGGCCGAGGACTACGTTCACCGCATTGGCCGCACGGGCCGCGCCGGCAACACCGGCATTGCCATCTCGTTTGCGGACGAGGACGAGAGCTTCGCGATCCCCGAGATCGAGGAGTACATCAAGGAGCCTCTCAAGTGCACGATCATCCAGGAGGACGATCCGCTGCTGAGGGGCCTCCCCGCCCGTCACACGAGGCTCGGCGAAGTCGATGAGGCCGCGAAGGCCGAGGTCGATGCCCGCGAGGCCGTCACCGAAGAGCAGAAGGCCGCCGCAGCCGCGCTGGTGGGGGGGCTGGTCGTCAAGAACGCCGCGGGACAGGAAGGCCGCGTGGCGGTGCAGGACGATCTGCCGCCGCGTCCGCTGCCCACGTTCGAGAACGCGCTCGAACCGAAGAAGGTCGTTGACGAGACGGACGTCTACTCCAAGCCCGTCGAGCAGAAGCAGCGGTTTGAGGAGTGGTCCATCGAGGCGACCGCCCCGGCCCCGGAGGCCGCGCCGCCGCCGGCCGAACCCGCCGCAGTTCCCGAGGCCGAGAAGTCGGCCCCGCCTGAAGCATGATTCTGTTCCTGACACCTCCGTTTGTCCAGCTGAACACACCCTACCCCGCCACGCCTTCGCTGGTGGGGTTTCTTTCTTCACGAGGATACGACTGCACGCAGCGCGACTTGTCCATCGAGGTCGCGCTGAAGGTGCTGCGCACGTATGGCGATGAGTTCACGGACGAGGCCATCGAGATCCTCCAGAACCCGCATCTCCCGGACGAGGCGAAGACCGAGATGACGGCCTATGTGGACGAGCTGGCGGTGTGGATTCGCGACAACGTCGATCCTGATTTCGGCTTCTCCCGCTATGCGGAGCGGCTTGGCGTCGCCGTGCCGGACTTCGGCCTGATCCTGAACCGTCTGCGGCGGCGCAGCCCCATCGACCGCATCCTCGACGACCGGGTCGCCGCGCTGCTGGAGGAGGTGCGGCCGGACGTCGTGGGCGTGACGTGTCCCTTCCCCGGCACGCTTCTGGGCGCGTTTCGGATTGCCCGCGCGGTGCGGCGGCTGGCGCCGCAGGTGCGGCTGGTCCTCGGCGGCGGGTATGTGAATACCGAGTTGCGGGAGATGGACGATCCGCGCGTGGGACGTTTCTTCGACGTCGTGATGTACGACGAGGGCTACGAGCCTTGGCTTGAATTCCTGTCCTCCGTCCATCCGCCCGCCCAGCCGTCTGCACGCCCGTCCATTCCCCCATTTGTGAAGCCGTCCTACGAGGGGCTGGACCTTTCGCTCTACATGGATCTGCCGGAGTCGGAGAATCCCATGCTGCGCCTCTGGTCGACGGGGCGATGGCTGAAGATCCAGATGGCGCGCGGCTGCTACTGGCACAAGTGCGCCTTCTGCGACGTCACGCTCGACTACATCAAGTGCTTTCAGATGCCGGACGCCGTGACGATCGTCGATGCGATGGAGTCGCTTGCCCACGAGACGCGACAGGACGGAGGGGGCGCTCGGCTGCCCGGTTTCCACTTCACCGACGAGGCGATGCCGCCGGCGCTGATCGCGCGGGTGTGCCATGAGATTCTCCGCCGGAAGTTCAAGTGCCGCTGGTGGGGGAATGTGCGGTTCGACGCCGCCTTCACGCCGAAGCTGGCGAGGTTGATGGCGCGGGCGGGCTGCATGGCCGTGACGGGTGGCCTTGAGTGCGCGGTGGACCGGTTGCTGAAGCTGATGAACAAGGGCATCACGCTCGCTTCGGCGCGGGCGGCGCTCACGGCCTTCCGCGAGGCGGGCATTCTGGTCCACGCCTATCTGATGTATGGCTTCCCCACGCAGACGGAGCGCGAGGCGGTTGCCGCCCTGGGGCATGTGCGGCGTTTCTTCCGCGAGGGGCTTGTGCAGAGCGCCTTCTTCCACCGATTCGCCCTCACGGTCCATTCGCCGATCGCGAAGGACCCCGCGCGGTTCGGGATCAAGGTCGGGCGCATCCGCGCCACGCCGCATCGCGTGTTCGCGCGAAACGAGATACCCTTTGAGGAGCCCGGCGCGCCGGACTGGGACCGCATCGGAAAGGGCTTGAAGCTGGCTCTTTACAACTACATGCGCGGGGCGGGCTATTCCAAGCCGCTCTCCTTCTGGTTTTCGCACTGACGCCGAAAGACCAATCCCCGGGCAGTCGTTTAACTATGTGGAGGTGACAATGAACGGATCGGAGACGAAGATCGACCAGATGCGCGCCTGGGTGGCGCAGTTGAACGAGGCCGCCGATGCCTACTATGGTGGCCGCGGCGAGTTGATGACGGATTTCGAGTGGGACGCTCTGTTCGACAAGGTCAAGGCTCTGGAGTCCGAGACCGGGGTCGTGCTGCCGGATTCGCCGACGAACAGAGTTGGCGCAGATACGGTGGAGGGGCAGAAGGAGTCCCACGAATTCGCCGCCTTGTCGCTCGCGAAGACGAAGAAGGTCGGCGAGGTCGCGAAGTGGGCGGCGGGGCGCCCGATCTGGATCAGCTGGAAGCTCGATGGCCTGACGCTCGTCGTCACCTACGACAATGGACGTCTCACGAAAGTCGTGACGCGCGGCGACGGCCACGTGGGAACGAACATCACGCATCTGGCCCCCGGAATCCGCGGCATCCCCCGGACGGTGACGGAGAAGGGGCATCTGGTTGTGCGGGGCGAGGCGGTGATTTCATATGCCGACTTCGAGGCCTTCCTCGCCTCGTCGCAGGAGGAGTATGCAAACCCGCGTAATCTCGCCAGCGGATCTCTGACGCTGAAGGACGTCGAGGACCTCAAGCAGCGCAAGCTCCAGTGGGTGCCGTTCACGCTGGTGCACACGAAGAAGGAACTTGTCTCCTGGGGCGCGCGGATGGACTATCTGGAGACGATTGGCCTCTCGCCCGTTGCGCGCGAGCGGATTGACGATCCCACGGAGGAGGCGATTCGGGCGTCGATCGATCGTTGGACGGAGAAGGTGACCGGGAAGGAGAACCCGTTCCCCGTGGATGGATTGGTTGTGTGCTACGACGATACGGCGTATGCGCAGACGGGCTCCGTGACGGGCCATCACGCGACGCGGGCCGGGCTGGCCTTCAAATGGCAGGACGAGACGGCGGCAAGCGTCCTCGAAGGGATCGAGTGGTCGTGCGCCGTGGCGTCCATCTCGCCCGTGGCGCTGTTTCGCCCCGTGGCGCTTGAGGGGACAACGGTCCGGCGCGCCTCGCTCTGCAACATTTCGGAATGCGAGCGGCTGGGCGTTGGCGGCGCGGGTACGGAGATCGAAGTCATCAAGGCGAACAAGATCATCCCGAAGGTCGTTGCCGTCACGAAGAGCGTGGGACGATTCGAGATCCCCGCGCACTGTCCCGTCTGCGGTGCGCCGACCGAGGTGCGCACGGCCGAGAGCGGCACGAAGACGCTGCGCTGCACGAATGACGAATGTGCGGCGCGCGAGCTTCGCAAGTTCATGCGCTTTGTGTCGAAGGACGGCATGGACATCGACGGGCTCGCGGGCGAGACGCTTGCGAAGTTCATCAACCGCGGCTGGATCAAGACGTTCGGCGACGTCTACCGCCTGGGAGATCACTGGCAGGACATCGCGGCGCTGGAGGGCTTCGGCGAAAAGAGCGCGACCAACATCCGCGACGCGGTTGAGAAGGCGCGGCATCGCGGCGCGGCGCAGTTCCTCGTGGCGCTGTCGGTTCCTCTTTGCGGCGTTGACGTGGCGAAGCGCCTTCTCGGAGCCCATGACGTCAAGGAGCTGTTCGCGAAGGGGGCCGAGGCGGCGCAGGTCGCAGACGATGCGGCCTTCGCGGCCATTGACGGGATTGGCCCCATGAAGTCGGCCGCCTTTGTGAAGTGGTGCGCGGATCCGCGTCATCTGGCGGTGGTGGAGGATCTGCTGGGGCAGGTGGAACTGGAAGCCGTGGCGGCTGCTCCGACCGCGGGGGCGTGCAGGGGGCTCACATTCGTCGTGACGGGCGACGTCCACCACTATCCAAACCGGGATGCGCTGAAGGCCTACGTCGAGTCGCAGGGCGGCAAGGTGGTGGGAAGCGTTTCGGCAAAGACGAGTTTTCTCATCAACAATGACGTGGAGTCCACTTCAGGCAAGAACATGAAGGCGAAGGCGCTCGGGGTGCCAATCATCTCCGAGGACGAGTTCGTCGCGCGGTTCGTTGCCTCGGGCGGTGAAAACTGATAGAATACCGACGTATCTTTGGAAGGAAGAGACATGGTTCGCATTGTTGAGTGGGCGGCTGAGAAGCCGCAGAGCAGATTTGTCACGAAGTTCCTCGCGCGGAGCGCGTTCCCCGAGGAGGCCGAGGAAGCCGCCGCGAAGGTCCTGGCCGCCATTCGGAAGGAAGGGGATCGGGCGGTGGCGCGCGCGATTGCCAAGTTCGAGGGGGCGAAGCTCACGCCGCAGAAGTTTCGCGTGACGGAGGCCGAGCTCGCCGCCGCCGCGGAACAGGTTCCGTCCGCGCTCAAGAAGGCGGTGAAGGACGCCTACAACCGCGTGATGAAGTTCTCGAAGGCTTCCCTCAAGGCGCCGTGGACCATGAAGACGCCGAAGGGCGGTTCGGCGGGTGAGTTCTATTCGCCGATGGACCGAGTGGGTGTCTATGTGCCGGGGGGCACGGCGCCGCTCGCCTCCACAAGCGTCATGACGGTGACGCTGGCGAAGGCCGCCGGCGTGCGGGAGATCGTCGCGTGTACGCCGGCGGGGCCCACGGGGACGCCAAACCCCGTGCTACTCTATGCCCTCAGTCTCGCAGGCGCCACGGAGGTCTACCGCGTGGGCGGCATCCAGGCGATTGGCCTGATGGCGTTCGGCACGAAGACGGTTCGGAAAGTGCAGAAGATCGTCGGACCGGGCAATGCGTTCGTCACGGCCGCGAAGCGCCAGGTCTACGGTTACGTCGGCATCGACCAGGTCGCCGGCCCAAGCGAGATCGCCGTTCTGGCGGATGGTACGGTGCCTGCGAAGTGGGTGGCGGCGGATCTCCTCAGCCAGGCGGAGCATGGTTCGGGCTGGGAGAAGTCGCTTCTCGTCACGCAGAGCGCGGCCTTCGCCGAGGAGGTGAGGCGGGAGATGTTCGCGCAGACGGAGACGCTTTCGCGCCGCGCGCTCATCCAGCGCGTCTTCGACCGTGATGGCGTGTTGTTCTGCGTGACGCCGACGCTGCGGGAGGGGCTTGAACTCGTGAACCGCTTCGCGCCCGAGCATTTCGAGATCATGTGCAAGGACGCGCTGAAGCTCATGAAGGGCGTGCGCGCGGCCGGTGCGGTGTTTGCCGGCGCCTGGACGCCCGAGAGCGCCGGTGATTTCGTCGCGGGGCCCTCCCACGTGCTGCCGACCGGCGGCGCGGCGAACATGTTCAACGGGCTCACGCCGGACGACTTCCGCCGCCGCCACTCGTATGTCGCCTTCACGCAGGGCGATCTGGCCCAGACCCGGACGACGATCGAGGCCTTCGCGCAGGTTGAGGGCCTTGACGCCCACGGGCGCGCCGCTTCCATCCGCTTTGAATAAATGCTATACTGAACGCTCTTTTAAGGAGAAACTCAGAATGAACCTCGAAGATCAGGTCAAGAAGATGCTCGACGAGCTCCGTCCCATGCTCCAGCAGGATGGCGGCGATCTCGAATTCGTGAAGATGGAGGGCAAGGTCGTGACCTTGAAGCTCGTGGGCCACTGCGGCAGCTGCCCCTACGCAATGATGACGCTCAAGCAGGGAATCGAGTCTCGCCTCCGCGAACTGGACCCCGAGCTGGTCGTCGAGCGTGCCGAGTGAGGAGGGCGCGATGAAGACGATCAATGTCTCCCTCGTCGGCGTCGGCGGACAGGGAATTCTGCTCACGGCGAACATGCTGGCCCGCACGGCGACGATTGCCGGCATGGACGTGAAGAAGAGCGAGATCCACGGCATGGCTCAGCGCGGCGGCAGCGTGGTCTCAAGCGTGCGTTTCGGCACGGAGGTCTTCTCGCCGATCATCCCCGAAGGCCAGAGCGACATCCTCGTGGCGTTTGACCGCCTTGAGGCGCTTCGCTGGAAGCACGTTCTCGCCAAGGACGGCAAGGTGCTGATGAACAGCGTCGATCTCGTGCCTGTGACCGTTTCGAGCGGACTCCAGCAGCCCGTGACCGATTTCGAGACGCGCCTTGCTAAGGCGTTCCCGGACGCCGTGGTCGTCGATGCCCCGAAGATTGCCGAGGAGGTCGGCAACGCGCGCACGATGAACATGGTTCTCGCCGGTGCGCTTTCCGTCCTGACCCCCTTCAAGGAATCGCAGTGGGTGAAGGCGATGGAGGAGAGCTTCGCGGGGCCAAAGGCCAAACTGCTGGAGATCAACAAGAAGGCCTTTGAACTTGGGCGAGCAGCAGTCGCGCAGTAGGAATCGAGCCCATCATGCAGTTCTGGAATCGTGAAGTCGAGACGATGTCCCGCGATCGACTCGCGGACATTCAGCTCAAGGGACTTCAAAAGTCGCTGAAGCGCGTGTGGTCGAACGAGTGGAGCCGCAGGTTGCTGTTGAGCCGCGGCTTCGGCGACCCGGAGGACGTGAAGTCGCTGGACGACCTGAAGCACATTCCGTTTCTCACGAAGGACGACTTCCGCGACGCGTATCCGCTGCAGATGTGCACGGTGCCGCGGAAGGACCTGCTGGAGTTTCATATGTCCTCCGGCTCCACGGGCACGCCCGTCGTGATGGCCTACACGAAGAACGACCTGAACCAGTGGGCGGACTGCATGGCGCGCTGTTACACGATGGCGGGCCTCACGGCCGGCGATGCGTTCCAGATCATGCCGACGTTCGGCCTCTTCAACGGCGGGTTCGGCTGCTATCACGGCTGCCGCAAGGCGGGCCTCTTCTGCGTGCCCGCCTCCAGCGGCAACACGGAGAGGCAGATCAAGCTCATGCGCGATTTCCGCGTGAAGGGCTTCTGCTCGGTGGTCTCCTATGTGCCGCGCATCATCGAAAAGTTGGACGCGGAGGAGACGGGCGACCACGACATTCCGTCGCTGCGCGTGGGCATCTTCGGTTCCGAGACCTTCTCGGACGAGATGCGGAAGAAGATCGAGGCGCGCCTTCACATCGAGTGCTTCGACATCTACGGCATGACCGAGACGGGCGGTATCGGCACCACGGGTCAGGACTGCGCGTGCCACTGCGGCCTGCATGTCTTCGAAGACCAGTACATCACCGAGATCATCAATCCCGTCACGGGCGAGGTGCTGCCTGACGGCGAGTTCGGCGAACTCGTCTTCACGTCGCTCACACGCGAGGCGATGCCGATCATCCGCTACCGCACGCACGACATTTCCCGCATCCTCTCGCGCGAGAAGTGTGCCTGTGGTCGCACGTCGCTGCGCATCGACCGCATTACGGGCCGCACGGACGACATGCTCATCGTGAAGGGCGTCAACTTCTATCCCCGTCAGGTCGAGCAGGCCCTCATGGAGATTCCCGGCGTCAAGGACGAGTTCCAGATCATCCTCGAAGAGCGTCATGGCATGACGGACGTCACGATCAACGTCGAGGCGGAGTCCGGCGTGACGGGGCATACTGTCGCGAAGCACCTCAAGGAACGTCTGGGCTTTCTACCGAAGGGTGAAGTCTTCCCGGTTGGCGCTTTGCCGCGTACCGAGGGGAAGGCGAAGCGCGTCATCCGCATCAAGAAGGACTAAAGGAGGGTTCTCATGTCGGTCAATCGCAGAGCGTTTCTCGGGGGGCTGGGCGGAATCGTCGCCGTGGCGTCCCTGCCGTCTGTTGGCGCGGACGACCCCGCCGTCTTCCCGTCGCGCGGCGATTTCGAGCGCCTGGCGCTCGCCTATCAACACGTGCACATCGGGCTTGAGCGCCCGTTCTCCGTGCTCCACATTTCCGACACGCACTTCACGTCCGCATATCCGGATGAGGACGCGAAGAAGCAGAAGCTCCGTGAGGTCCGCACTCGGACCTTCGGCGGACGTCAGGAGGAGGCGCTTCGCGATTCGCTCGCCTGGGCGAAGAAGAACGTTGACTACGTCGTCCACACGGGCGATCTGATCGACTGGCAGAGCCGCGCGAACTTCGACCTCGTGAAGAAGTATTTCGGCGAGGGGATGTTCGGTTCGCTCGGCAACCACGAGTTCTCGCCCAGTATGTGGCTTGAGAAGGACGAGTGCAGCGAAGCGCACAAGGCGAAGTCCCGCACGAAGCTTTCGGCCGCCTACCCCTTCGACATCGAACTGCAGTCCACCGTGGTCAATGGCGTCAACTTCGTGGCGATCGACGACGTCTACGGGTATATGACGGCCCGTCAGGTCGAGCGCTTTGCCGCCGAGGTGAAGAAGGGGCTGCCGATTGTGCTCTGTATGCACGTGCCGTTCATCACGGATGAGATCTGGCGCGCAGGCCGTAAGTTCTGGCGGGCCAACCGCAAGTACACCTCCGCCGTGTTGCCGGATGCGAAGGGCGACTTCCTCCGGCAGAATGTTGATGTCGTCACGCGCGACTTCATTGCGTACTTGAAGAAGGAACCTCTCCTGAAGGCCATCCTCGCGGGCCATCTGCACATCACGGTTCAGGAGCGTTTCTCGCCCACCGCGATGCAGTACGTCGTGGGCGGCAATTTCATGTTCCACGGCCAGGAGGTTCTGTTCACGTGAGCCTGCGCAAGGTCTTCGTCGTTGCAATGGACAACGAGGCGGCGGCCGTCACTGCACACCTCGCGGATGCCTCCGAAGAGACGGTGTTCGGTCGGCGCATCGTGCGCGGCACGCTGGGTGGCGAACGGACGGCGGTTGTCATCTCGGGCATCGGCAAGACGAATGCGGCGGCGGCGGCTCAGTTGGCGCTCTCGCTCTTCAACCCCGAGGTTCTGCTGAACGTGGGTGTCGCCGGGGCGCTCCACGCGCCGATGCGAGTCGCGGAGGTCTACCGCGTGCGCGCCGCCGTGCAGTACGACTTCGACCTTGCGCAGATCAACGGCACGAAGGTCGGCACGCTCAACGAGTACAAGGATCGCGAGCTGCCTCTCGACCTTGCGGGGAACGTCTGGCCCGAGGCGCTGCTTGCAACGGGTGATCGCTTCAATGACTCCGAGGTGGATCACCGCTTTCTGGTGGATGACGTCAAGGCGGACCTCCGCGATATGGAAGGTGCCGCGCTTGCGCATGTCGCGTGCCGCGCAGGTGTGAAGTTCAGGTCCATCAAGTCCGTCTCCGACGTCGCCGGCTCGGGTTCGACGACGGACCAGTACCTCGCCAACCTCGCGGTTGCGCTCGCTTCCCTTTCCGCCGCCGTTCCCGCCTTCTTCTCCGCGGATTGATGAACGGCCCGATCCTCCAACCACCCACAGCCATTAGCCATGGACCTTATCCCCTCCTTCCAAGTTGACCACACGCTCATTAAGCCCGGGATCTATGTGTCCCGCACGGATACGCTTGGCGTCGAAACGGTGACGACGTACGACATTCGCATGAAGTTCCCGAATACGGAGCCTGCGATTCATCCGAACGCGATGCACACGATTGAACACGTCGTGGCGACGTTCCTGCGAAACGACCCGCAGTGGAAGGACCAGGTGATCTACTGGGGGCCGATGGGCTGCCTCACGGGCTGCTACCTCATCATGAAGGGCGCGCCGAGCCCCAAGAACGATCTCTTGCCGCTCATGCTGGCGGCGTATCGCCATCTGCGCGACTACGAGGGGGACATCCCCGGCGCGTCGGCGGTGAACTGCGGCAACTTCCGTCTGCACGATCTCGCGATGGCGAAGTGGGAGGCGGCGCAGTTCGTCTCGCGCCTTGAGGCGACGCCGTGCTTCGAGTATCCGGTCGCCACGCGCATCGTCACCGAGACGGGCGCCGTCTTCTACGATTCGTAGACGGCTCGCCGCGCATTTGTGATATACTTGCGCCCGCCTTTGGACGATTAGCTCAGTTGGTTAGAGCAGGACCTTTACACGGTCAAGGTCGGGGGTCCGAGTCCCTCATCGTCCACCAGTTGCGTCGTGGAGAAGGCGCTTGAGCCAGAACTCGCCGAGTTCGCGCTTGCGTTTCATGTGCTCGACGACCGCGCCGACGAACGGATTGGTGGCGAACTCGCCGCGCACGCTCTCGAAGTCGGCGTCGGTCGTCGCCCCAAGCCCGTCAAATCCGAAGCCGGTCTTCGCGGAAAGCGAGAACTCTTTCTTCGCGTCGTCGTAGAGCATCTGGTCGAGTCGCAGAACCGAGTCCATCCAGCGGCGGATGATCCGCTCAAGGTCGGCCCGTGTGATGGAGCCCTCCACGAGCCCGAAATAGCGGAGCATCAGCTGGTAGGCCCACGCCCACTCGTAGTCGTAGTAGAGCGCGTGCAGCTTCGAGAACCGGGCGTCGAGTTCTTCGCACGAGGCGATTGCGCCGCTTTCCACGTCGTTGAGGATCGCGCTCACGCTGGTGTGCGGCGCGATCAGGCCGGCGACGTCCACCCAGTCGCCAAGGCCGATGTCGGACTCCGGCTTCAGCCCCGAGACGAAGGTCTCGTCCGTCAGCTTCTCCAGCCGCGAGATGAGCGAGTTCCCGAGGAACTTCTCAATGGCCATTCGGTAGAAGCCGATGCCCTTCTCAAGCGCCGAGTTCGAGATGCGGGCGCTCTGATAGGCGTAGGTGTCGCTCGTCGCCCCTGAAAGCGACTTGAGCTGTTCAAGCACCTTGATGCCGCGCACCATCTTGTCGATCGTGTACGGCGAGAGCAGGTTGAAGTTGACCTTGTCGAGCCGCCCCTTGGTCGCGCGGCGGTCGCGCCGAGGCCACTTCTGCACGTCGCGGATCGTCCCGACGGAGCGCAGGTTCACGCCGGGGATGAGGTACGTGACGCCCTTGGACTCGATAAGATACGAGAATGGCAGGTTGCTCGTATCGGGATTGGTCGTGTGGCGCCCCATGACGAGCGAGAACGCGCCGATGCGCGCCGGCCAGAGGATGTACGAGTCGGACGACGTCTTCGACCCCCTCTCAAGGGCCCCCTGGTGGATGGGCCCGAGCTTGTACATGTGGTTCGACTGGTTGGAACCCGAGCCCGCGTTCATGAAGCTGAACATGCCCGCGATGAGCAGCGTCGATTTGTGGTGCGTCACGGTGAACGGCCCCGCAAAGACCGCGCACGCCTCGCCGTTCTCCTCCTGGCAGTTGCAGAAGAACAGCGAGTCGGAGGCCGAATAGCCGTGCCCGAGCGTGCAGGCCTGGCCCACGTAGCAGCGCGTGATCCGCGTGCAGTCCTCCACCCGCGAACCGTCCTGGATGATGAAGTCGTCCGCGATCACGCCCCGCCCCACGACGACCGGCGAATCCGCGCGGCTCATCAGGGACCCGTTTGAGAGGCGCGCGGCCCCATCCACCACCGCCCCTTCGCCGATGTAGACGTTGCGGACGAGCCCCGTGTCGAAGATGGAGGCGCCCGCCCCGATGACGCCCCGCGTGCCGCGACGTTCCTCGGCGCACCGCGCGGCGAACGCCTTCAGGTTCCGGATCAGCTTCGGGCGATGCCGATACATGGCCTCAAGGTAGGCCTCCTGCGCCGTCAGGCGGTCGTGGATCGCGACCTCGCGCCCGCCGGTCTCGTTCAGAACGGACACCTCGACGCCGTTTCCGAACGAAGTCTCCCCGTCCACGTAGATCTTATCGACGTTGCCGATGTGCGCGCCGGCCCCGATGTCGTAGTTCGCGATGTAGCTGCGGATGTTGGAGAGGCGCGCGTTGTCGCCCACCGTCACGTTGTGCAGGGTCGCGCGATAGATGCCCGCGGGCTTGGAAACGCCGCCCGGCAGCTCGAACCGCCTGTTGAAGACGCCGATCCGGCACACCCCCGAGAAATGCGCGTCTCTGACCGTTGCGGGGTCGAACCCCTCCGCGAAGCTGACGTTGCTCCAGTTCTCCGCCGTGCACCCATTTGCCTCAAGCGCCTCGATGATCTTCTTCATGTCGTCTCTTCCTGTGAATCCCGATTCCACCCGCAGCACGATTTGTAGCGCGTCCCGAAAGCCGCCAACACCTTCTGCGAAATGCCGTCGAGGTCTCGTTGCAGTTCATTGAAGCGCCAGGGCCGCGCCGTCAGATTGCGCAGAATCAGGAGCTTCCACTTCCCGCTGATCAGCGAAACGGCGGTCGCAACGGGACACTCCGGCAGTTCTTCCTTGGTTTTCATCGGCGGCGGATTATAGCACAACTTCCTCCCGGTCACAAAAAGGTGCGTACTTGTTTCGCCGCGCGCCGTCTTCTAGAATACGCGCCGTCACAACGACAACCAAGATACAGTCAGAAAGGAGAACACAATGACGAACTACACAAAGGTGAATATCGGGAATGAAGGGCGGACCGAACTCCACGAAAAGCTCATGCTGACGGGCGCTGAAGTCAGCGTCAACCAGCTCCCCGCCGGTGCCGGCGTCCCGTTTGTCCACGCGCACAGGCACAACGAGGAGATCTACGGGATTCTCTCGGGCCATGGGACGGCCGTGATCGACGGCGTCGAGGTTCCCCTGGCCGCCGGCGACTGGTTGAGACTCGCACCCGCCGCCAAGCGGCAGTTCTCGGCGGCGGCCGATGAGGGGCTTCGATTCATCTGCATCCAGGTGAAGGAGAATTCCCTCGACGCCTACACCGCGAACGACGCGATCATCTATTGATCGAGGAATCGTTCCCCTGCCCGGCCGCTCGGCCCATGTGTCCCAAAACACTGGCCGAGCGGCCCCACAGGTTTTTGGGGGCGGGCCTCGGCGGGTGCGGCGACGAACGTCCAAGCGGCAACCGCCGTGACGGACTTATGGTGTATCAAACCCCATCGACAGAATACTTGCCCGTTCCTATTATTACAGCCGATATGTGGAAGAAATAGAAGTCAGGCAGAGGCCGCCTCATCCCGATGAGCCACCCCGAGTCATGCGGACGACTTGACCCCCTTGAACTAAAAACTCCGAGCGTTGGCAAAGGGCTCCGCTAACGCTCCGCCTGAAGCTTCGCGCTTTTTCAACGACATTTCATTGACTCAGCAGGGGATTGGTTTTTGTGTCATGGGGTCAGGCTGTGTGTTGGTGTCTTCGACGCCGTGTAATGGGGTTGAGCCATATACCAGAGCGCAAGATCAGTCCGTTTTTACAAGAAGCCGCCGTTCGGTCCGGTGTCAGGGGCGTCCGTCCCTGCCAGCCCCTGTTCTTATATATACCCCTATACCTGCTACTTTCCCTATTTCCATACTCGCTATTTTCTATTTCTACATATACACCTCCTATCCTCATGCTCACTGGCCCTTATTCCCTTATATATCAATATATCCCCCCTATGTTCCCACATAGGAGATGGTGTCAACCCGTCTTACACAATCTAGTCAAAGAAAAGCCGTTGAAGAGGCGCGAAGCATCAGGCGGTTCGTTAGAACCGCCCCTTTGTCAACGCTCGGAGTTTCTAAAACCGGGTGGCGGGGGATTGTCTCGATGGGCGCGTGGTTTCATCTAGGTGAGAGCGTGTTTCCGCCTAGGAGAGGGTGGGGAAATCGCCT
>JBJEWG010000080.1:0-3181 GCA_051884935.1 Kiritimatiellia bacterium
GAGAACGGGGGCATATTCGGTTCGGGGAAGGCCTGCGGGACGTCACGGGCCGTCCACTTCAGCAGGGTGCGCCCGCCGGGGAGCGGCGCGTTCGCGGCGCGCACAACCGTATTCGAGACCGGATTGCGCAGAGCGGCGTGGACTATGGGGCGGCCCGGAGTTTGATCAATCGACACCACCGTGGAGAGAATTGGCTGCGTCTGTTCGAGGAGGGCGACATCCGCCCAGGCGTCCCGCATACGCGCCTTGCACATCCGCTTCCAGAAACGAACGTGGCGGATCTCACCAACCTTGAGATCGGGCACGAAGCAGGAAAGCTTTCTGTTGAGAGGATCGACGATGTTCATCGCCATCGCGGAATTGTCCGTGGCGACCTTCTGCGCCCGCGCGAAATCGACGGCGCGGGTCTGGCCGTTCGTCCCCACGATCTCCAGGCAGAGAATGCCCGCATCTCCATAACGTGCGTTGTAGTCGAGGCTCACAGACGACAACGCGCGGCGGCCCTTCTCCGTGAGGACCTTCTCCCATTCATCGTCCCAGGTGATGTACGAGCCGTCCGATTCAAAGCGTGTGTGGATGCGGTCGTCGATGAGAACACAGTCCGCATCCGGGAAGCGCTCCGTTGTGGCGCGAGCCGCCGCCGCGCGGGTCGCCTCAGGATCGGCGCGGAACCCGACCGGCAGATCCGGCACCGAGTCGGCTGCGACGAGGAGGGTGGCCGCGAGGACGAAGACGACACTGGCAGATTTCATGCGCATAGTTTACCACACTTGGGAACTCGACACGTCCCCATCTGCGTGGGACATCCCATCCGCGCAGCGTGGAACGGACGGCTACAGGTCGGCGCCGATCAGATCACGGGCGAGCGAAAGCCAGTCGTCGTTCGAGAGCTGCTCCGCCCGCGCGGTGGACTGGAGAACGCCCTTGAAAATCGCGCCGAGCTGCTTGCGACGGTGCTCAAACGCCCGCTTCGTGAGGCGGTGGAAGAGCGCGCGGACTTCAGGCGCGAGGGCGTCGTTGCGATGGTGTCGCGTGAGCTTCACGACGGAAGAACCGATCTCGGGCCGTGGCCAGAAGCAGCTGGCCGCGACCGTCCGCACGAGCTTCACGTCGTAGTCGAGCTGGGTCCAGACGCCGGCCAGGCCGCGCGTCTTCGAGCCGGGGCCGGCCGCCAGGCGGTCCGCCACCTCGGTCTGCACCAACACAACCATCACCTCGGGGGCGTGCGCGATGCGCTGAATCAATTCGAGCAGAATGCGCGTGCCCGCCTGATAGGGCAGATTGGAGACAAGGTAGGGGAAATCGTCGCAGGCGCCCGACTTGATGCAGTCCAGGGCGTCGCCCGGCGTCACCGTCAAGGCCGGTGGATCGCCAAGGGACTCCGCGAGGCGCCCGGCCAGCACGGGATCCTTCTCAATCGCCGAAACGGCCGCGCCACGGCGCAGCAGTTCCTCGGTGAGAACGCCGAGGCCGGGACCGATCTCAAGGACGCTCGCATCAGCGGACGGAAGCTCCGCCGCATCGACAATCGCCTCAAGCGCGTTACGGTCAATGAGAAAGTTCTGCCCGAGGACCTTGTTGGGGTGGAACCCATTCGCGAGGCACCACGCCTTGACCTGCGATGGACTCGTGAGGTTCACTTCGCGTCGTCCGGGATCGGATAGATCTTGACGAAGGCCTCCTCGCGAAGACGCGCGATCCATGCGGCGTGACGGGCCTTGACAAGCTCCCTGCGGACATTGACCGCGATCTTGTCGTAGGCCTCCTCGAAGGTAAGCTGCCGCTCGGTCGCCTCGGCGTCCTTCCGCACGATGAAGCCCCAGCCGTCGAGATTGATGAGCCGCGAGTATTCGCCGACCTTGAGGCGGGAGATGGCCTGGGCGATTTCGGGGCGGAAGGCCTCCTCGGGCTTGACGTCCTTCCACAACCCGCCGTCCTTGGCGTGCGAGTCGGAGGAAAACGCCTTCGCGAGCTCGGCGAAGGACTCACCCTTTTCGAGGCGGCCGAGAATCTCCTCGCCACGGGTGGTGACCGGCGGCGTCTTGTCGTCCGGGGGCGGCCGCAGGAGAATGACGCTCACAGTGGACTTCGCCTCCGCACAATAGCGGTCGCGGTGCATCAGATACTCGTTGTGCATGGCAGCCGGCGTCGCCTCGGCGCCCTTATCGACCATCTGGAAGCGCATCGCGTTCACAATCATGTCGTCGCGGATCTGGTTGCGCCAGTCTGTGAGCGGCACCTTCGACTGGGCAAGCTGCGCATTGAGCTTGTTCATGTCGCCGCCGAAGTTGTCCTTGACGATCTCGCGGATGCGGTTGTCAACCAGCCACTCCTGCATGTCGAGCTTCTTGTCCGCCGCGGCGTTCAGGATAAGACGGCGGTTGACGGCGTCCTCGACGGCGTTGCTGTAGGCTGTGCGGAAATCATCCTGCGGGCCGCCGACGCGGCGCATCTCGTTCAACACGTCGCCGATGGTGATCACGGCGCCGTTCACCTTTGCGGCGAACCCGTCAAGGGACGCGGCCGACGCGAAGAGGAAACCGGCGATTGCCACTGCACAAAGAAGTGTCTTCATGGCCGGTTAGCATACCAAATCGCCCTCGGGGGCGCAATGGCTTTAGGTGTAGCGCAGAACCTCGTCCACCGTCGTGTAGCCGTCGAGAATGGCGCGCACGCCGTCCTCGCGCATCGTCCGCATGCCGAGCTCGCGGGCCTTCTCGCGGATGATAAGCGTCGGCGAGCGGGCGTTGATGAGCTCGCGGATCGGGTTTGTGACGCGAAGATACTCGAAGATGGCCTTGCGCCCCTTGTAGCCAGTGCCGTTGCAGGTCTTGCAGCCCTTGCCGAAGTAGAACTGGCGGCCACCAATCTCGTCGCGCTGCAGATTGATGCGGTCGAGCGTCTCGTCGTCGGGGTCGTAGCCCTCCTTGCAGTCCTTGCAGCAGGTGCGCAGCAAGCGCTGGCCGAGCACCGCCTCAAGGGTGGAAGCCACCATGTAGGGGGCGACGTTCATATCCACAAAACGCATCACCGCGCCGGCGGCGTCGTTCGTGTGGAGGGTGGAGAACACAAGGTGGCCCGTCAAGGCGGCCTGGATGGCGATTTCGGCCGTCTCCAGGTCGCGGATTTCGCCGACCATGATGATGTCCGGGTCCTGACGCAGGAAGGCGCGCAGCACCTT
>JBJEWG010000081.1:0-15449 GCA_051884935.1 Kiritimatiellia bacterium
GCCGGGCCGCTGGCGTTCCACGTGGACGCGGCGGGCGCGGTGACGGACGCGCTGACCCTGCCGGCGGGGGCGACGCTGCGGCTGCCGGCGGAGGGGACGCTCGACGTGGCGTTCGCGGCGCGGCCCGTGAGCTGCGTGCTGGCGCGGGCGGGCGCGATCACGGGGATCGAGCCGGCCCGCTGGACGGTGAACCTGACGCCGGAGCCCCGCGGCACCACCCGCCTCGTCTGCAAGGACGGCGAGCTGCGCCTTGAGGTGCTGCCGGTCGGCACGGTGCTCTACCTGCGCTGAACGTGAAAGGGGAACCGAAATGAACGAGAGTGAAATCAAACTTCCCTTCGCGACGGACGCGCTGAACCCCGTTCTGTCGCCGGACGCGGTCGATCTCCACTACCGGGGGCACCATCTCGGCTATGCCCGCACGCTTTCCAGGCTTCTGCCGGGAACGCCGTTCGAGGGCCGTCCCCTGACCGCGATCATCGCCGGGACGCGCGGGTCCGGCGAGTACGGCGGCATCTTCAACAACGCGGCGCAGGTCTGGAACCATTCGTTCTTCTGGGAGTCTCTCGCGCCCGTGGACGCCGGGGGGCGCCCCGTCGGGCGCTTCCTCAAGCAGATCGAGCGCGACTACGGAACCTTCGAGGCCCTGAAGCGGCAGATGGCCGCCACGGCCGCGAAGCGGTTCGGCAGCGGCTGGCTGTGGCTGACCGACTTCCACGGGCGGATCGAGGTGACCACGACGGCGAACGCGGAAACGCCCGTCGCGACGCCGGGCGTGCGCCCGATTCTCACGGTCGATCTCTGGGAGCACGCCTACTACCTCAACTGGCGCAATCGCCGGGCCGACTACGTGGACGCCGTGCTCAACCGCCTCGTCAACTGGTCCGCCGCCTCCACACGCTTCGGCGCGTAGCCGGCCGCGCCCCGTGGCCCTGAATCCGGTCCTTGATTCCCCGGCCTTTTTGTGGCATACTATGCGAATTCATGTTCGGTTTTCTAGGTAAATTCAGTGCCACGAAGCGCGCGCCCGTCATCTGCGCGCGCGCGGACCATTGCATTTCCCGGGAAAACATCGACCCGGACGCGCTGAAGGTGCTCTACCGCCTCTCGAAGCACGGGTATACGGCCTATCTCGTGGGCGGCGGCGTGCGCGACCTGCTGCTGGGGCGCCGGCCGAAGGACTTCGACGTGGGCACGAGCGCCACCCCGAACGAGGTGCGGCGGGTGTTCCGCAACTGCTTCCTCATCGGCCGCCGCTTCCGCCTCGCGCACGTGCGCTTCGGCGACAAGGTGATCGAGACGGCGACGTTCCGCCAGAACTCGCAGACGGTCGGCGAAATCATCGAGCACGCCGCGGAGGGGCCGTTTGAGGACAACACCTTCGGCACGCCGGAGACGGACGCCAACCGCCGCGACTTCACGGTGAACGGGCTCTTCTACGACATCAAGACCTTCGCGGTGATCGACTGGGTGGGGGGGCTCAAGGACCTCCGGAAAAAGGTCATCCGCTCGATCGGCGACCCGATGATCCGGTTCCGCGAGGACCCCGTGCGCATGATGCGGGCGATCAAGTTCGCGTCGCGCCTCGACTTCAGGATCGAGCGCGGCACGGAGCGGGCCATCCGCAAGCTGCACGCCTGCATCCTCACGGCCTCGATACCCCGGTTGTGCGAGGAGGTGTTCCGCCTCTTCACCTACGGCGCGAGCGAGCAGGCGTTCCGGATGATGTACGAGTTCGGGCTGTTGGGCGACCTGCTGCCGGAGCTCGCGCGGTTCATCGAGAAGGACGGCGGCGACAAGTCGTCCACCTGGACGTATCTCGCCGTGCTCGACCGCTACGAGAAGGCGATGCGGGAGCGCGGCATGGAGGCCTCGAACAGCATTCGCGCGGCGGCGCTCTTCGCGGCGATGGCGAAGGCGAACCCGGGGCACGCCAGCGACGTGATCGGCACGATGGCGAAGGCGCTGCACATCCCGAAGACGACCTATTTCTCGGCCGTGCTGATGATCGACTCCGTGAAGCGCTTCGCGCAGGCTCCGCAGAAGACCCACAGGCGGTTCATCTACAACCGCGACTTCCCGGACGCCCTCGATTTCAACCGGATTGTGGCGCGCGCGGAAGGCCGCAGCGAAAAGACCATCGACCAGTGGGACAAGCAGTCCCGCAAACTGTGCAAACAAGGTGAAGACCATGAGTGAAGAGAACAAGACGCCTGATGAGAACCTGCCCTCGTTCGTGAAGGCGGCCCCCGAACTGCTCCCCGTGTGGGACTGGTGGGTGAAGGAAGGCAAGTCCACGCTGGCGATGCTGCTCATCGCGAGCGTCGTGGTGGGCGGCTTCTACGCCGGGCGCGGCTGGCTGCGGGGCCGCGACGCCGCCGCGAACCAGGCTCTGGTGAACGCCTTCTCGACGGATGAGCTTGAGGCCGCCGTCTCGGACTACGGCTCCACGAAGGTGGGCCCGGCGCTGCGGATGCGCCTGGCGAAGTCCTACTACGACGGCGAGCGCTATCAGGACGCCCTCGACGTCTACGACGCCCTCGTCGCCAAGGCCGGCAGGAACGCCGCGTTCGCGGATGTCGCCGTCGTCGGCCGCGCCTACGCGCTTGAGGGGCTTGCCAAGTTCAAGGAGGCCCAGGAGGCGTTCGACGCGTTCGCGAAGGCGAACACGAACTCCTATCTGCTGCTCACGGCGCAGCTCGGCGCCATCCGCTGCAAGGCCCTTCAGGGCGACAAGGAGACCGCCGCGAAGGAGTTCGACGCGCTGAAGGCCGCCACCACGGACGAATTCGCGAAGCGGCGCATCGAGCTCATGGCCGACGCCGTCAAGCGCCACGACCCCAAGCGCGCCGCACGTTCGCTCTTCGACGCCGCCAATGCGGCCGCCGCGGCGGTCGATGCCGAGAAGAAGCCCGAGGCCAAGCCCGCGGCCCCCGCCGTGAAGCCCGAGGCCAAGCCGGCGGAAAAGCCCGCCGCGCCGGCTCCCGCCCCTGCGGCACCGGCGCCAGCGCCCGCCAAGAAGTAGACGCGCGCAAAACGGGACGATGAAGGGCGTGGACGGAGGTCCGCGCCCTCATTTCGTCGGTGCGCCCCGTGACCCGTTTTGATATACTCCCGCTCAAAGTTCGTTTCATCAACAGTCCACAAGGAGATTGACCCATGCAGTTGAATCGTCGTCTGTTCCTCCAGTCCGCCTTCGCGATGGCGGCCACTTCCGTCGCTTCGGGATGCCTCGGGGCCGGGGCCTCGTCGAAGAAGACGCAGGTCGCGCTTCAGCTCTACTCGGTGCGGGGGCTGATGAAGGACAAGGAGGGCTTCCGCAAGACGCTCAAGGCCGTGCGCGAGATCGGCTATGCCGGCGTCGAGTTCGCGGGCTACGGCGGCTTCTCCGCGCCCGAGCTGAAGCAGATGCTCGACGACCTCGGCCTGCAGCGCGCGGGCACGCATCTGGGCCTCAACACGATTCTGCCGAACGAGATCCAGAAGACGATCGACTTCAACCTCGCGTACGGCAACCACTATCTGATCGTGCCGTGGGCGAACGCGCCGAAGGACTGCAAGGACAAGGCGGGGTACTGGAAGAAGCTCGCCGAGGACCTCTCCGTCGCCGCCGAGACGGCGAAGAAGAGCGGCTGCCGCGTGGGGTACCACAACCACCAGCACGAGTTCCGCGACAAGGTGCAGGGCGTCGCGCCGTTCCAGATTCTCTTCGACAACGCCTCCCCGCTCGTCTGCGTGCAGGCGGATGTCGGCCACATCGTCTCCGCCGGCGAGGACCCCGTCGTCTGGATCAAGAAGTATCCCGGGCGTTCGCGCACGCTGCACGCGAAGGAGGTCTACGGCAAGGGCGGCGCCACGGGCGTGCTCGGCCAGCCGGGGACGGCGAAGGGCGTTGACTGGGCCGCGCTCTACCAGGCCACGGACGCCGAGAAGACGGAGTGGTACATTGTCGAATGCGAGTCCAACCCCAACACGCTCGAACACGTCAAGGCGAGCTTCGACTTCCTCCACGCCGCGGGGCGCTGCTAAATTGCTGACGCGGCTCTCAGTCAGGAACCTGGCCATCGTCGAGGCGGCGGACGTCGAATTCGGCGAGGGGCTGAACGTGATCACCGGCGAGACCGGCGCGGGCAAGAGCGTCCTCATGGGCGCTCTTGAACTCGTGCTCGGCGCGCGCGCGGACGCCTCGACCGTCCGCGACGGCGCGAAGGAGGCCCGCATCGAGGCCGAGTTCCAGGTCGCCGGGGCTGGTGCGGCGGCTTTGGCCGCGTTCCTCGACGAGATGGGGCTGCCCGCCTGCGAGGATGATCTGCTGCTGGTGCGGCGGACAATTTCCGCGGCCGGCGGCGGGCGCGTCCATGTGAACGACGCCGCCTCCACCGTGCAGACGCTTCGTAGCCTCGGCAAGCTGCTCGTCGATGTCCACGGCCCCAACGACCACCAGTCGCTTCTGGAGGAGAGCTTCCAGCGGGGCGTGCTCGACGCCTATGGCCGCGTCGATACCGCCGCCTACGCCAAGGCCTGGGGCGGGCTCGTCCAGCTGAAGGCGCGGCTCGCCGAGCTGCAGGGCGACAGCGCCGACGTCGCCGAGGAGTGTGAACGGCTCCGCTACGCGGTGGACGAGCTGGACGCCGCGCATCTGACTTCAGAGGACGAGGACGACCTGCCCGCGCGCCACGCCGCCGCCGCCCATGCGGCCGAGATTCTCGACTGCGCCAACGCCGCGACGGCCGCGCTCTCGGAGGCGGACGACTCGGCCGCCTCCGCGCTCATCGGCGCCGGCGCGCGCGTTCACGAGATGGCCCGCCACCACGAGGCCGCGTCCGAATGGGGCGAGGAGATCGAACGCCTCACCGTGCAGGTGCAGGAGCTCGCCCGCACGATCGCCGATTCCGTCTCGCGTCTGGAGGCGGACCCCGAGGCGCTTCAGGCCCTCGACGACCGCCTCTCGCTCGTGCAGCGCCTCAAGCGCAAGTACAACTGCCCCACCGTCCCCGCGCTCCTTGACCTGCGCGAGACCCGTGCGGCCCGCCTCGCCGATCTTGAGGGGCGCGACGAGCGTCTGAGGGCCCTCGCGGGCGAAGTCGCCGCCGCCGAGGCCGCCGTGCGTGCCGCCGGCGCGTGGCTCACCGGCGTGCGCGCCAAGGTCGCCGAGAAGCTGGCGCGGCAGATCACGAAGGAGCTCCACGGGCTCGGCTTTCTCAAGGCCGGCTTCGGCGTGCGGCTCGTGCCCCACGCGCCGGATGCCTCGGGCTGCGAGGCCGTCGATTTCCAGTTCGCCCCGAACCCGGGCGAACCGGCGCGTCCGCTTCGCGAAATCGCCTCCACGGGCGAGATCGCCCGCGTGATGCTCGCCGTGAAGACTGTCGTCGCCGAGCACGATGCCATCCCCGTCCTCGTCTTCGACGAGATCGACTCCAACATCGGCGGCGAGGTGGGGCGTGCCGTCGGCGAGAAGCTGCGCGCGGTCGCCCGCCACCATCAGGTGATCGCCATCACCCATCTGCCGCAGAGCGCCGTCTACGGCGCGTGCCACTTCGTGGTCGCGAAGGCCGTCTCCGGCGGGCGTACCCGTTCCGAGATCCGCCGCCTTGAGGGGGATGAGCGTGTGGCGGAGATCGCCCGTATGCTGGGTGGCGCGAAGCTCACCTCCGTGGTGGAGCAGCACGCCCGTGAACTCGTCGCCCTCGCCGCGCAGTCGTAGTCGTTTTGTGTTCAGTCTGTCGTACACAAAATCGGTTGTGAAGGCTGGAATGAACACAAATGACGCGGCACGCCTTGATGCTCAAATGGGGACTTGGAGTTGGGACAATACAATAAAATACAACTAGAGCCATGTAAACTGTCTATTCCGCTACGATTTAGGTGTATGAGGGGCCGCACGGGAGGGGTGAGGCCGGGATTGGGCTGCCCCTTCGGATGAGGAGGCCAGGGGTCGGTAGGGAGAGAGCGGTCGGACGGGGTGAAAGGGGCCGCTGACGCGGGTCAGTCGTCGTTCCGAGGCCGATGAGCCGACATTCTGTCGCCGATAGGAAACAAGTTTCCTGCCCGACTCAACACGTTCTGTTGCGCAACAGAACGAATTCTACTGCCCAGTAGAATCTAATCAGTTGCGCAAGAGAATTCATTTGGTTGCGCAAGAGAATATTTTCCGTCGCCGACGGATTGTGGTCCGTCGGGCGACGAAAGGGGCGGGGTCGCCCGACCCAAGGGCCGTCCGTCGGCGACGGGTTGCGGGGTGTCGGGCGACGGATGGGCCGCCGTTGGGGAATGGCCCCTCAGGGAAAGGGCGACGGCCCTCACGCCGGTGCGCATCGCCGTCCAAAATGGTGCGCACCGCAGACGCGAATGGTGCGCACCTTTTGCTTCCGTGGTGCGCACCATTTCCCGCGCCGGTGCGCATCCGCGTCCGCATTGGCATGGATTCGGCGGCCTTGTCGCCCCGTCTCCGCGAAATTGCATTCCCGTGATTCGGGAAGCCGCGCGGGCGGAATGTGTGTTATACTGCCCGCCGTGAACTCCATTTGTCTCGTTTCTCTCGTCGTCGGCGCGGTTGTGGCGCCGCTTCTTTCACGTGCCGCCTCCTCCATCGAGCCGCCGATTTCCGCCGGGGCGCGGATCATCGAGGTGGGCGGTTCCGCCGCCTGCGCGTCGCCCTCGCCGCGCAGGCCTGATGCGGCGAACGCGCGGCAGAATCTTACGCAGTGCGAGTGCGTGTAGCCCTTAAACGGATTTGAGTTTAGTTATGAACTGGATAATGTTGATTACGGCCGGTTTCTGCGAGGTTGGGTTTACCTACTGTCTCGGACGGACAAAATTCGTTGAAGGATTGCCATGGTTTGGATGGATGGCCGGATTTCTTGCGTTCACTATTATAAGCATGGGGTTGTTGGCGAAGGCCACACAGAGCCTGCCAATCGGCACTGCCTATGCGGTATGGACGGGAACGGGAGCCGTTGGAACTGTAATTGTGGGAATACTCTTTTTTCATGAGCCCGCGACATTTGGCCGTATGTTCTTTATCTTCACACTGGTCGCATCAATTATCGGGCTTAAAACTGTCAGTTGATTGATCTGCGGCAGAGGGGGAGAGAGATTCTTTAAGGCTATATTCGGGAAGCCGCGCGGGCGGAATGTGTGTTATACTGCCCGCCATGAACTCCATTTGTCTCGTCTCCCTCGTCGTCGGCGCGGTTGTGGCGTCGCTTCCCGCATATGCCGCCTCGGCGGCTTCCTCCATCAAACCGCCGATTCCAGCCGGGGCGCGGATCATCGAGGTGGACGGTTCCGCCGCCTGCGCGTCGCTTGAGGCGGCGCTGGACCAGGTGGCGGAGATTCGCCGGACGGATACGGCCACGCCGCTCGCCGTGCGCATCGCCGCCGGCGACTACTCGCCTGTGCGTCCGCTCGCGATCACCCGCCGCCACGCCGCCACGAACTGGGCGCCGCTCGTCGTCTGCGCGGCGGACTTCGCGCGGCGACCGCGTCTGCACGGCGGTCAGGCCGTGACGGGTTGGCGGAGGGGCGCCTTCAACGGCCGCGCCGACGTCTGGTGCGCCGACGTCGCGGCGCTTGACCTGCCGCCCCGCCCGCGCCTGCTCTTCTTCAACGGCCGCCGGATGCAGCCCGCGCGCTGGCCGAATCTCGACCCGAAGCGTCCCTACACCAGTGGCTACGCCTTCGCGGACGCGCGCGGCTTCCCGCAGAAGGGGGCCCGCTTCTCGCCGACGGGGCTCTACGAGGACGAGATTCAGATTCGCCCCGGCGACGAACGGACCTGGGCGCATCCCGAGGACGCCTGGACGATCGTCTACCCGCGCCACAACTGGTGGAACCGCGCGCTCGACGTCGTGGGCGCCTCGAACGGCGTGGTCCGCGTGAAGGCGCGGCACGTGGAGCTGACGGACCGGCTCTTCCCCTGGGACCGGTGGTGCGTGGAGAACATGGCCGAGGAGCTGGACGCGCCCGGCGAATGGTATTATGACGCGCGCGCGCGAAAGGTCCATCTGCTGCCGCCGGACGGGTCGGACCCGAACCGGGCCGTCGTCACGCTGGCGAAGGACGGGCCGATTCTCGCCATCACGGGCGGCAACTGCACGGTGGCGGGGCTTGAGCTCACGGGGGGCGGCGCGGGCGTGAGGATCGACCATGCGGACCGCGTGGACCTGCTGGGGTGCGTGATCCACGACATCGGCTTCCACGGCGGCACGGGGGTGTGGATCATGGGGCACCACGTGCGGATGGCGGACTGCGACGTGTTCAACATCGGCGGCAACGGCGTGTTCGTGCAGGAGTACCCAGGGGAACGGCGCGTGGACGACCGTCTGGACGTCGTCGTAGAGAACAACTATCTGCACCACTGCGGCGAGATCAACTCGCACGGCATCGGCATCTGGATCACGGGGCAGGGCGTGCGCGTGAGCCACAACCTGGTCCACGACATGCCGCGCTGCGGCCTCTTCGGCTACGGGCGCTTCTGCGAGATTTCCTACAACCGCGTGCGGCACGTGAACACGATCAACGACGACACGGGGGCGATCTACGGCGGCGGCTGGATCGGCGGCATCGGGTCGAAGGTGTGCTACAACTGGATATCGGACTCCATCGGCTTCCAGCGTCAGGCCGACGGCGCCTACCGCCTCCACAAGGGCGCCTGCGGCATCTACCCGGACGAGGGGTGCGGCGGGCTCGCCGTCTACGGCAATCTGGTGGAGCACTGCCACCACGTGGCGATGCACCTGCACAACGGGCGCTGGATCACGATCTCGAACAACGTCTTCGTCTCGAACGGGGCGTTGCCGACGGGGAGGCACTCGGCGCAGCTCTCGTTGCAGACCTGGGACGCGAACCCGAAGGGGTACTTCGTGCACGACCGGCGCGCCGCGATCTCGAACGAGTACCACGCGCTCGTGGACGCCGACCCGCGCTGGCGGCGCTTCCCGGCTCTGGCCCAGGCGCCGGACGACGATTCGGCGTTCGCGGACGACGGCACCACGATGATGGGCGTGCAGGTGAGGAACAACGTGGTCGCCTATCCCGACCAGGGGGAGGGGATGATGCTGCGGGCGTGGCGGCTGAACACCGCGACGAACACCTTCGACTGCAACGTCTACTGGCCGGGGCAGACCACGAACGTCGTCATGAACGCCGGGCAGAAGGGCGGCAGCGGGTGGGGGGCCTGGCGGGCGACGGGTGCGGACGCGCGGTCCGTCATCGCCGACCCGCTCTTCCGCGACGCCGCGCGCGGCGACTATCGGCTTCGCCCCGAGTCGCCCGCCTTCAGGCTGGGGTTCGTGGAACTGCCCTACGAGAAGATGGGGCTTCAGAGGACGTGCTACCGTCCCGAACTCCCCCCGGAGGCCGAGGGCGTGCGTGAACATCCCGAGTGGCTTTCCAACTGATTGGGCATTTCGGGAAACTCGGCGGCCGGTCGGCAGTCGAACGCGCGCGGGTGATCCCGGAGGGGACGCGAATTGCCTAGGCAACTAAGAATTCCACTGCGCAGTGGAAGGAATTCCACTCGGCAGTGGAATTTCCTCCGCTCGGCAGTGGAACTCAGAATCGCCTAGGAGGTTGCGTCGTCCATCGGCTTTGGTATGATGTGACGTCGGCGGGAGATGAGCCGCCTCTCGGTGGCGTCCGGCCCCGCCCCGGGGACGTTCATGGCCCTTGGACGGGAGTACATTGACGCGCACAAACGGTATCTTGCGGAGCGGGAGCGTTTCGAGGCCTACACGCTCTGGGAGACGATCCAGCGTCTCAAGGGCGAGGCCCCACGGTATGACGATGGATTCACGGTGCGGCAGCTGGCGTGTGTGAAGTCGCGGCTAGTTCAGGGAGATGGTGTGCGAAAGCACCGCGAGGGACTGGGCGAGATCGACGTTCTGGACGACGACGCCTTCCGGGACGGCGAGCTGGACGGTGGTGAAGTTCCAAATGCCGACGACGCCGGCCGAGACCAGCGCGTCCGCACAGACCTGCGCGGCGGCGTGGGGCACGGTGAGGATGCCGAGCTTGACCTGCAGGCGCCGCACCAGGCGCGCGAGCTGGCTCATGGGGCGCACGAGCGTGCCGTGAAAGGCCTTGCCGACCTTCTTCGGGTCCGAGTCGAAGGCCAGGGAGATGGAGAGGTTGTGGTCCTTGAAGCCCGAATAGCCGAGCAGGGCCTGGCCGAGGGAGCCCGCGCCGACGAGCACGGCGTCGGTGGCGTTGTCCCAGCCGAGGGAGTGGATGATCGCCTCCTCAAGCTTCTTCGCGGGGTAGCCGCGGCGCGGCTTGCCGGGCACCCCCACCATGGCGAGGTCCTTGCGCGTGAGGACGGGGTCGAGGCCCAGCCGTTCGGCGATGACCGCGCTTGAGACGTTCAGCTCGCCGCACGCGATCAGCTCCCTGATCTCGCGGAGGTACATGGGATACCGCCGAATCGTGGGCAGAGGAAGGGGGTTTCTGATGTCTTCTTGCATGGCGGAGGGGAAGTGTACCAAAACGGGCCCCGAATCGCTACTGATAAATCAATAGAAAAATAACGATATCCCGATATCGCTACTTGCATACCGATTAGAGGGTGTGCTATACTACTCGCCGCAGCCCCGGAAAGGGTCCGGGGACACAATAAGGAAAGAGCAAGGTCATGGAAAGCGCAGACAGCATCGCGAAACCGACGGTCGATCCCGGAATCGCCGAACTTGAGGAAACCATTGCGCGCGTGAGAGCGGCGCAGCAGACGTACGCGTCGTACTCCCAGGAACAGGTCGACGCGATCTTCAAGGCGGCGGCCCTTGCGGCCAACAAGCAGCGCATCCCGCTGGCGAAGATGGCGGTCGCCGAGACGGGCATGGGCATCGTCGAGGACAAGATCATCAAGAACCACTACGCGGCCGAGTACATCTACAACACCTACAAGGACACGAAGACGTGCGGCGTGGTGGAGGAGGACGCGGCGGGCGGCATGATGAAGGTCGCCGAGCCGATCGGCGTGATCGGCGCCGTGATCCCGACGACGAACCCCACCTCGACGGCCATCTTCAAGACGCTGCTCGCGCTCAAGACGCGCAACGGCATCGTGATCAGCCCCCACCCGCGCGCGAAGAACTCCACGATCGCGGCGGCGAAGATCGTCCTTGAGGCGGCGGTGGCCGCGGGCGCGCCGGCCGACATCATCGGCTGGATCGAGGCGCCGAGCCTGCCGAAGACGAACGCCCTGATGAAGGAGGCCGACATCATCCTCGCGACGGGCGGCCCCGGCATGGTGAAGGCCGCCTACAGCTCGGGCACGCCGGCCATCGGCGTGGGCGCCGGCAACGCGGCGGCGATCCTCGACCCCAGCTGCGACATCATCAACGCGGTGAACTCGATCATCCACTCGAAGACCTTCGACAACGGCATGATCTGCGCGACCGAGCAGACGGTGATCGCCGACGCGGAGATCTACGACGCGGTGAAGGCCGAGTTCCAGAAGCGCGGCAGCTACTTCCTGAACAAGAGCGAGGCGGACAAGATCCGCGCGACGATGCTCATCAACGGCGCGCTGAACGCGAAGATCGTGGGCCAGCGCCCCGTGACGATCGCGAAGATGGCGGGCTTCGAGGTGCCCGAGTCCACGAAGATCCTCATCGGCGAGGCGACCTCCACGGCCACGACCGAGGCACTGGGCCACGAGAAGCTCACGACGATCCTGGGCATGTACAAGAGCCGCGACTTCGACCACGCGCTCGACATCGCCGAGGAGCTGCTGGTGAACAACGGCGGCCTGGGGCACACGTCGGTGCTCTGGATCGACGAGCTCAACGAGAAGGCGAAGCTCAACCAGTTCGCGGAGCGCATGAGGGCGTGCCGCCTGCTCGTCAACATGCCGTCCAGCCTGGGCGGCATCGGCGACGTGTACAACTTCCTGCTCGTCCCGTCCCTCACGCTCGGCTGCGGCAGCTGGGGCGGGAACTCGGTTTCGGAGAACGTCGGCGTCAAGCACCTCATCAACATCAAGACAGTGGCCATGAGAAGAGAGAACATGCTGTGGTTCCGCGCACCCGAGAAGGTGTACCAGAAGAAAGGCTGCCTCGCGGTGGCGCTCAAGGAGCTCGGCCAGGAGCTCGGCAAGAAGAAGGCGTTCATCGTGACGGACTCCTTCCTCTACCAGAACGGCTACACGAAGCCGATCGAGAAGAGCCTTGAGAAGCAAGGCATCATGTTCACGACGTTCTCGAACGTCGCGCCGGACCCGACCCTCGCCTGCGCGAAGGAGGGCGCCAAGCTCATGGCCGGCTTCAAGCCGGACGTGATCATCGCCATCGGCGGCGGCTCCGCGATGGACGCCGCGAAGATCATGTGGGTGCTCTACGAGCATCCGGAAGTGGACTTCATGGACATGGCGATGCGCTTCATGGACATCCGCAAGCGCGTCTACACGTTCCCGAAGATGGGCGAGAAGGCCTACTTCATCGCCATCCCCACCTCCGCCGGCACGGGCTCGGAGGTGACGCCGTTCGCGGTGATCACGGACGAGAAGACGGGCGTGAAGTATCCGCTCGCCGACTACGAGCTGATGCCCGACATGGCGATCGTGGACGCCGACGTGCAGATGATGGCGCCCCCCGGCCTCACCAGCGCCTCGGGCATCGACGCCGTCAGCCACGCCCTTGAGGCCTACGCCTCGATGCTCGCGACGGACTACACCGACGGGCTCGCGATCCGCGCCCTCCAGTCGATCTTCAAGTATCTGCCGGAGTGCTACGACGCCGCGGTCGGCAAGTACGCCGCCCCGAAGGCGCGCGAGAAGATGGCGAACGCCGCCACGATGGCCGGCATGGCCTTCGCGAACGCCTTCCTCGGCGTGATGCACTCGATGGCCCACAAGCTCGGCGCCTTCCACCACATCCCGCACGGCATCGCCAACGCGCTGATGATGGAGGAGGTCATGCGCTTCAACGCCGACCCGGTGCCGCGCAAGATGGGCACGTTCCCGCAGTACGACCATCCGCACACCCTCGAACGCTACCTTGAGATCGCCGACGAGCTCGGCATCACGGGCCGCAGCCGCGGCGAGCAGTTTGAGAACCTCATCAAGGCGATCCGCGCGCTCCAGACCCGCATCGGCATCAAGCCGACGATCCGCGACTACGTGCCGGACGAGAAGGACTTCCTCGCGCGCCTCGACGCGATGGTGGAGCAGGCCTTCGACGACCAGTGCACCGGCGCGAACCCGCGCTACCCGCTGATGAAGGAAATCAAGCAGATGTACCTCAACGCCTACTACGGCAAGCATGAAAACGTCTAAGGCAGAGAGCGAAAGGAGTCTGAAGATGAAGAAGACCGTAAAGCCGGCGGCGAAGCCCGCCGCCGAGAAGAAGCCCGCCGCGAAGAAGTCCGCGCGCAAGGACGTCCTGCTCGAACGCGCCGACAAGGTGATCACGAAGGACAAGGGCACGCTGCTCAAGGTGTTCGGCCCGAGCTACAAGGTCAGCGCGGTCCTCAACGAGGCCATGAACGAGGCGCGCGCCGCCGAGACGGGCCTGCCCGTCGCCAAGGTGCTCGAAGTGCTGAAGATCCGCGACCACTGGTGCATCCGCCGCGAGTGGGTGGAGGGCGAAACGCTCGCCGACGTGATGGCGAAGGACAAGAAGGGGCTCGTGAAGTACCTTCGGGAGTTCGTCGCGATCCAGTGCGAGATCTTCGCCAAGACCTCCGCGCGCATGGGCAACCTCGCGGACAAGCTCGACGCGCAGATCTCGGCCTCGCCGCTGCCGAAGGAGACGCGCTACGACCTGCACATGAAGCTGCAGAGCTTCCCGCGCGGCAAGGCGCTCTGCCACGGCGACTTCAACCCCACGAACGTGATCATCACGCCGAAGGGCGACTGGCGCGTGATCGACTGGAGCCATGTGCGTCTGGGCGATCCGCTCGCGGACGTGGCGCGCACCTACCTGCTCTTCTGGCTCTCCGGCCACGTGGCCGCCGCCGAGAAGTACATGGCCCTCGCCTGCGAGGCGCTGAAGGTGACGATGCCCGAGGTCCAGAAGTGGCTGCCGATCGTGGCCGCCGCCGAGGCCTCGCGCGAGCAGACGCAGAAGAACCACGAGCTGCTCGTTCACTGGGCCAGCGTCGTCGATATCGAATAGTTCCGTTTTCCACGCGGACAAGGAGGGCCGGACGAAACCGTCCGGCCCTCTGTGCGTCCGCCGGTGAAGGAATGCAGGTCTTCGCGGCAGAATTGATGAATATGCTGAAAGAGGGTATCGATGTCTGAACAGATCAGTTCGATCTCGCGTATTGTCAACAAGGCGGTGGCTCTTGCTCAAGAGGAAAACCGCCGCAAGGGCATTCCAAACGTGTATTGTCTGAACGGCACGATTGTCTGGCAACTGCCGGATGGTTCCGTCACGACCACAAAGCCGGACTGATGGAGACGCCCTGGGCGTTTCCCTGGCCTGAATCTTTGGCTTGTCTAACAGCGCGCGGGTGTGCAATAATGAGGCGTCATGAATAAGCCGAAAATCGTCATCTGCATGGGAAGCTCCTGCTTCGCGCGGGGGAACGAGAAGAACCTGGCGTTCTGCGAGCGCTACCTCGCCGAGCGGGGGCTCAAGGACGAGGTCGATTGCGAGCTTTCGGGTTCGCTCTGCACGGGCAACTGCGCTGCGGGGCCGATCGTCATCGCCGACGGCAAAACCTACACGCACGTCGATACGGGCGTGATGAAGGACCTGCTCGACGGGTTGTTCCGCGACGTCAAGGCCTGATCCCCCTCAACTTCCCACCCACAATCCCCAATTCCCCATGAACGGTCCCGTCTACACCATTGAGAACGAATGCCAGGACTGCTACAAGTGCGTCCGGCACTGTCCCGTGAAGGCCATCCGCATCGTTGGCGGCAAGGCGAGCGTGATTCCCGAGGCGTGCGTCGCCTGCGGCGAGTGCGTGAAGGTCTGCCCCGCGCACGCGAAGAAGATCCGCAACGACCTGGCGCGCCTGCGCCAGCTGCTCGACTCCGGCGCGAAGGTCTATGCGTCGATCGCGCCGAGCTTCGCGGCGTACTTCAAGGGCGTGACCATCGGCCAGCTGGCCGCGGCGCTGAAGGAGATCGGCTTCGCGGGCGTTTCCGAGACCGCGCACGGCGCGGAGAGCGTGAGCGCGCACGTCTCGAAGCTCCTCGCGGAGAGCCCCGAGACGCCGCTCATGATTTCGAGCGCCTGCCCGGCGGCGGTGGACATGATCCGCAAGTATCTGCCGCGCTGGGCGAAGTTCGTCTCGCCGCTGCCGTCGCCCGTGCGGGCGCACTGCAAGCTTCTCAAGGAGAAGTACGGCGACGACATCAAGGTCGTGTTCTTCGGGCCGTGCGCCGCGAAGAAGAACGAGTCGGACGCGAATCCCGACCAGCTGGCGCTCGCCCTCGTCTTCCCCGTGCTGCGGCAGCTGCTGGAGGAGAAGGGCGTGCTGCCCGAGTTCGTGCAGGA
>JBJEWG010000081.1:15549-17062 GCA_051884935.1 Kiritimatiellia bacterium
GCGGGGCGCTGCTTCTCCCACTGTGGCGGCGCCCGCTACGCGGCGGCGCCCGTCGTCGATCCCGAGGTGGACGAGGCCGTGATGGCCGAGGCGCTCGCGCGCGTGGGCAAGTTCTCGAAGGCCGACGAGCTCAACTGCGGCGCCTGCGGCTACAGCTCGTGCCGCGACTTCGCGCGCGCGCTCATCGCCGGCAAGGCGGAGGAGGCGATGTGCCACAACTTCCTGCGCCAGAGCTTCCAGCGCACCTCCAACGCGCTCATCCGCTACATCCCCGCGGCCGTCGTCATCGTGGACAACACGCGCTGCATCACCGAGTGCAACAAGAACTTCGCCGAGCTCGTCGGCGCGGAGGACATCTTCAACACGCTCGGCAATCTCAACTCCATCCCCGTGGACGAGTATCTGCCGGACTTCAGCGACCTCTTCACGGGGGCGCTCGCGCACGGCAGCGAGATCGAGAAGTTCAACCAGCACCTCGGCGAGCGGATCGTCAACATCTCCGTCTTCTCGATCTCGAAGGGCAAGTTCGCCGGCGCGGTCATCCAGGACGTCACGAAGAACGAGTTCCGCCGCGAGCAGATCGCGGCCCGCGCCCGCGAGGTCATCCGCAAGAACGTCATCACCGTCCAGCAGGTGGCGCGCCTCTTCGGCGAGCACATCGCCGAGACGGAGATCATGCTCAACGAGATCGCCGGCACCTACACGGCGCAGACGCAGGCCGAGAGCCACGGCGTGCTGAAGAGCGGAGGCTTCAATTGACCGAGGACATCTTCCTTGAGATGGAGGCCACCCAGTTCACAAAGACCGGGCAGGCCGCCTGCGGCGACGACGTTCAGCTTCTCACAATCGAGAAGGAGAACCGGTCGCTCGCGGCGCTCTCCGACGGACTCGGCTCCGGCGTGAAGGCGCACGTGCTCGCGAACATGACCACCACGATGGCGCTTCGGTTCATGCAGTCGAACATCGACCTGCTGGAGTCCGTGGAGATCATCATGGACTCGCTGCCCGTCTGCGAGGTCCGCAAGATCAGCTATTCCACCTTCTCCTTCTTCGACTACCGCCTCGGCGGCCGCGCGCGCATCATCGAGATGGGGAATCCGGCCTACGTCCACCTGCGCGACGTCCAGGAGGTGCCGCCCGTCAAGGACCGCACGGTCGTCTCGGAGCACTGGCCCGACCGCGAGGTGCGCGAGGTGGAGGTGGACGTCGAGCCCGGCGACCGCATCATCCTCTGTTCGGACGGCGTGACGCAGAGCGGCCTCGGGTCCGGCCAGCCGGCCTACAAGTTCGGCTGGCGCCGGAGCGGCATGCTGGCGTTCGCGCAGGAGCAGATCGCGGGCGAGCCCGACATCTCCGCCGCCGACCTTGCCCGCCGCATCGCCTGCTTCGCGAAGAACATCACCCCCGAGGCCTGCAAGGACGACATCAGCTGCCTCGTCATCTACTTCCGCCATCCGCGCGTGATGCGCATCCTCACGGGGCCGCCCTACTACAAGGAGCACGACGCCGAATA
>JBJEWG010000082.1:0-3135 GCA_051884935.1 Kiritimatiellia bacterium
CTCTCGTTGTCCTGGAAGTAGCGCGCGCGCGAGCCCTTGCCGTTCTTGAGGGCGGCCAGGGAGCCCATGCCGCGGTAGACCACGTACTTGCGGCCATTCGCGTAGATCTTCTCGCCCGGGCTCTCCTCGGTGCCCGCGAGCACCGAGCCGAGCATCACGCTGTCCGCGCCGGCCGCGATCGCCTTCGGCACGTCGCCCGAGAGCTTGATGCCGCCATCCGCGATCACCGCCACGCCCGAGCCGCGCAGCGCCTTCGCCGCGCTGTACACCGCCGTGAGCTGCGGGATGCCCACGCCGCAGACGACGCGCGTGGTGCAGATGGACCCGGGGCCGATGCCCACCTTCACCGCGTGCGCGCCGCACTTGGCGAGCGCCAGCGCCGCCTCGCCCGTCGCGATGTTGCCGGCGATCACGTCCACCTTCGGGAAGTGCTTGACGATGTACTTCGTCATCTCCATGATGCCCTTGGAGTGGCCGTGGGCGGAATCCACCACCACCACGTCCACGCCCGCCTCCGCGAGCTTCTCCATGCGCGAGAGGTCGCCCTTGCCGCCCGAGACGGAGGCCGAGACGCGCAGGCGGAACTGGTCGTCGCAGTTGTAGGAGGGGTTTTTGTTCTCGATGAGGCGCTGCACGTCCGTGAAAGAGTAGAGCCCCACCACCCGGCCGGACTTGTCCACGAGGGGCAGCTTGCCCATCTTGTGGGCCCGCATGATCTCGTAGGCCTTCTTGAGGGAGGTGCCGGGCTTCGCCGTGATCGGGTCCTTCTGCATCACGTCGCGGAGCTTCGCGGCGTCCATCGGGGCATAGCGCATGTCCGCGCCGGAGATCATGCCCACGAGACGCTCCTCGTCGTCCAGCACCGGGAAGCCGTTGAACGTGAGGCCGAGCCGCCGCTTCTCCGCGCGGAGGAACGCGATGTCGTCGTTCGCGTGGAAGCAGACCGGCTTCGCGATGAGGCCGTTGAGATAGCTCTTCACCTTCGCGACCTCGGCCGCCTGATCGCTCTCCTCAAGGTTCTTGTGGATCACGCCGATGCCGCCCGCAAGCGCCATCGCGATCGCCATCGGGGCCTCCGTCACCGTGTCCATGGCCGCGGAGATGAACGGCACCTTCATCTTCTGGCGCGCGGTGAGCCGGGTTTCGAGGGAGGCGTCGTCGGGCAGAAAGTCGGCGTATTGCGTCACCAGCGTGACGTCGTCATAGGTGAGGCCTTCGAACGGGAAGGTCTTCATGAATGCATCCAGATACTTGTTGGCGGCCATGTGAACTCCTAACTTGTCCTTTTGCCCATGTACTTATACTCCTTTTCGTCCCCCAAGGCAAGCGGAAAATGAAACCGGCCCCCACCGGGGCCGGGATGCGCCCCGCCGCCGAACAAGGGGCGGCCCGGGGCGGACGCTGGACGAAGCGTCAGTGGATCGTGTAGCGCGTCGCCTTCATGAAGGCCTTCCAGAGCTCCGCGTTCGACGTCGCCGAAAGGAGCGCGTCGCGGTTCTCCTGCTTGGAGAGCGCCTCGGTGAGGCCCCCCATCAGGCGCAGATAGAACGCACTCACGGCCACGGGGATCACGCTGAAGAAGACGAGGTTCGCCGTCGCGCCGGTGCTGGAGTCCCAGACGATCCCCTTCTTCGAGACGCCCAGCGCGAGGGTCAGGCCGCCACCCTCCACGCCGCGCACGTGCGGGAAGGCCAGCCCTTCGCCCATCGCCGTCGAGAGCACGCTCTCGCGCTCCATCGCCGCCGCCACCAGCGCCGCCGGGTTCGAGACGAACTTGTTCGACTCCATCGCGTCCGCCAGCTCGCGCACCGCGTCCTCGGGCCTCTCCGCCTTCAGTTCGCAGACCATGAGCTCCTCGGCGCTGAAGCGGCTGATGCCCGTCTTGCGGGGCTCGCCGCGCGCGGGCTTCTCCGCGACGGAGCGCGGCGCGTCCTCCTCCTCGTTGTAGATCATGCGCCCGCAGCTCGAACACGTCTGGATCGTCTTCGCGAGGCGCACCTGCTGCACCTGCGAGATCGGCAGACGCATCCCGCACACCGCGCAGCACCCGTTCACCATCGGGGCCATCACCACGTGGTCCTTCTTGTAGAGGCGCTGGTAGAGGGCGCGCGGCTGGGGGGCGAGCTTCCCCACGAGCGCGTCGATGGAGGCGTCGAGCGTGTCCATGTGCGACCCGTCACCCGTCTGATGATGCTCGTCGCGCGTGAGCACGAGCTCCTGAAGCTGGTTGAGAAGATTGATCTGGCTCTTCATGGCGGAAAGTGCGTTGAGTGGTGGAATGTCCGTCAGTGCTGGACGTAGGTTCCGTTCACCTCGTCCCAGGTGCGCGTGGTGAAGAACTCGGCGATCGCCGTGTCGTACTGGGCCGTGTGCGCAAAGGCCTTCTTCATCAGCTTGAAGCGCGTGTCGAGGCCAATCGTGCCACCGTGGTCCGCAAGCTCCGTCGCAAGGCTCGGGTAGTCGAGCGGATCCGTCACGGAGGCGACGCGCAGGTAGTTCTTCGCCGACGCGCGGACCATGCACGGACCGCCGATGTCGATGTTCGTGCGCGCCATCTCGGGCGTCACCCCCGCCTGGGCGACCGTCTGCTTGAACGGATAGAGGTTCACCACCACCATGTCGATCGGCTGCGCGCTGAGGCGCCGCAGATCCGCCTGATGCGCCTCATTGTACGTCTCGCTCAGCAGGCCGAGATAGATCTTGAAGTCAAGCGTCTTGACGAGGCCGCCCTGCATCTCCGGCTGGCCCGTGTAGTCGCTCACCGCCACCAGCGTCCCCTTCGCCGCATCTCCCAAAATCTCCTTCACCTTCGCGTAGGTGCCGCCCGTCGAATAGATCGTCACGCCCGGGCACGCCTTCACAAGCGCCGAGACGAATGCTTCAAGCCCGGTCTTGTCGGATACACTCATCAACACGTGCTTCACGGCCACGCGCGCATCGATGTCCTTCACGATGTTCAACGCCATACTAAACTCCTTGAGATTTCTGGATGGCAGATAGTTTACCACAAAATCCACGAAGGCGGCGGAACGTGTTGCCGTCCCCGTGTCGTCGCGCCGTCGGCGGAGCGGAATATCGGCGGAATCAGCGGAAAATTATCATGAATCCGCTCGCGCCGCGCGTGACCGTGAGCGA
>JBJEWG010000083.1:0-16799 GCA_051884935.1 Kiritimatiellia bacterium
TGTTCTCGACGGCCACGGTGCTGTGGGGCGTCCTCTCCAACACGTGGTTCGGCGCGGCGGTTCCGAAGGTGGACGCGGCGGCGGCCCCGAACGTCGCGCTGAAGTGGGCGGGGATGCTGTTCAACGCCGTCTTCAACAGCCCGACGGTGGCGTGGCTGGCCGACCCGAGCTACAACAACATGATGCTGCTCTGCTTCACGATCGGCGCCTCGCACCTGATGCTCGCGCGCATCTGGAACGGCGTGTGCAGGTTCCCGGACTCGACCTGCCTCGCGGAGTTCGGCTGGGCGGGCGTGCTGCTGACGATGTACCTCGTGACGAACGCCATCGTCGGAATCTTCCCGGGCGTGCCCACGTGGGGCTTCTGGGCGGGCGGCGTCTCGATCGCCCTCGTGTTCCTCTTCACGGTAAAGCCGCGCGAGCTGAAGACGCGCGCGGCGGAGCTGGGGATGCTGCCGCTCAACATCATGAGCGCGCTGGGCGACATCATCTCGTACGTGCGCCTGTTCGCGGTGGGGCTGGCCTCGGTGAAGGTGGCCGAGAACTTCAACTCGATGGCGCTGGGGCTCGTCGGCCCCGGGCACGCCTGGTGGGCGGACGCCCTGCTGGCGGTGGCGATGGTCGCCGTGCTGCTGATCGGCCACTGGCTCAACCTGGTGATGGCGGGGCTCTCGATTCTCGTGCACGCCGTCCGGCTGAACACGCTGGAGTTCTCGAACCACAAGGGCGTGACGTGGGCGGGCCACGCCTTCAACCCCTTCCATCGGGAGGGGACGCGGCCCTGAGAAGAGCTTGTTGAAATCCGCAGCAAAGACTATCGACTAGAAAAAGGAGAAACCATGAGTGATGCAGCAATGATCGTCGCGGGCGCCGTCGCCTGCTTGGGGCTTGCCGGTGCGGGAAGCGCGTTAGGCACGGGTTTTGCGGCCTCCGCCGCCGTTGGCGCGTGGAAGAAGTGCTACGCCGCGAACAAGCCGGCGCCGTTCCTTCTGCTCTCCTTCGTGGGCGCGCCGATCACCCAGACGCTCTACGGGATGATTCTGATGTTCACGATGCTCGGCAAGGTGGCCGACGGTGCGAAGGTCGTGGCGGGTTCGGGCGTGCCGGTGCTCGTGGCGGGCATCTTCGCGGGGCTCGCGATCGGCCTCTCGGCCCTCTTCCAGGGGCGTGCGGGCGCGGCCGCGTGCGACGCGCAGGCCGAGACGAACCAGGGCTTCACGAACTACCTCGCCGCGCTCGGCATCGTCGAGACGGTGGCCATCTTCGCGATGGTGTTCGCGCTCATCGCCCTCGGCTCGATCAAGTAGGCGCCCGGGGCGACAACCACCCTCGACCGGCGGCGCACTCGTCGCCGGTTCGTTCTGCGGGATGCGCGTGGACAAGGGGCCCCGTATCTGCTACACTAAGCCCTCGTTGATTTCACTGAAAGGATTAGCATCATGAAGAAACTCATGTTCGTCGGCGCGGTCGCGCTGTGTGCAACGGCGCTGTTCGCCGAGAAGGTCGCCATCAAGTTCGAGCTGCCCGCGCCCCATTCGAGCGGCACGCCGAAGGAGATCAAGAGCGACAACCTGGAGCCGGACCGCGGGCCCGGCAAGTTGCGCGCGCCGATCATGGTGGAGCCCGAGTTCGCGAAGAAGCTCACGACCGAGGACACGAAGGTGACGACGTCCGAAGAGGCCGTGACGGGCGACAACGAGTACGTCGTCGATGGCGACAAGACGCCGGACGCGACGTCGATGCTCCAGCTCCCCGGCGGGCTGCAGTGGGTTCAGCTCGACCTCGGCGCCGAGCACACGATCTCCGCCATCTGCGTGTGGCACGATCAGGGCGACGAGCGCGTCTACAAGGACGTGATCATGCAGATCTCCAACGACGCGAACTTCGTTGACGGCGTGAAGACGGTGTTCAACAACGACCACGACAACACCGCCAAGCTCGGTAAGGGGACGGACAAGGAGTACCGCGAGCGCAACGACGGCCGCCCGGTCGACGCCAAGCTCACGAAGGGCCGCTACGTGCGCGTCTACTCGAACGGGTCCACGAGCGAGCCGGTGAACAACTACATCGAGATCGAAGTGTTCGGCAAGTGAGCCGGATCACCGAGATCGCATTGGAGTTCCTCGGGCGCGGCGGCAAGAGATTGCGGCCGCGTCTTTGCAAACGGGTGTTTGATATCTGCGGCGGCGCGGGGGGCATCGAGCCCATCTGCGACGCCGTCGAGTGCTTCCACAAGGCCTCCCTCATCCACGACGACATCCAGGACTGCGACGCGGAACGCTACGGGCGGCCGACGACCTGGAAGGAGCACGGCGTGGGCGTGGCCATCGCCGCCGGGGACTGGCTCGTCGCGCACGGCTATCAGCTGATCGTGAAGAGCGGGTTCCCGTCTGCGGCGCGGATGCGGATGCTGGAGGCCGTCGTCGATAGCCACGTGGGGCTCTGCGAAGGGCAGGGGGACGACCTGCTGTTGCCGGCGTCGAATCCGCTCGGCCTTTCGGCGGGCAGGCCCTTCGCCCGGGAGAACTACCTTTCGACCTGTGCGCGCAAGACGGGCGAGGCCTTCGCCCTCGCGGCCCAGCTCGGCGCCCTCGCGGCCGGGGTGGACGATGCGCCGTACCGCACGTTCGGCCTGGTCTTCGGCGTGCTCTTTCAAATCAACGACGACGTTGCCGACGGCGCGGCGTCGCCCGAACTGCTCGCCCTCGGGGCCGAGTATGAACAGAAGCTCGCCGCGCTTGGGCGGGCGGACATTCTCTCTTTTATCGCCGCGACGTGAACGGGCCGCCCCGATCGCCGTCACGCCGTGGACGAGTGCGCCCGGAGGTGGCCTGTGTCTCTGAAGATATTCTGTGGCGACAACGTTGACGGCCTTGCGGCGGAGCTGAAGGCGCAGCTGGCGCGTGCGCGCCGAACGGTCGATCCGTTCCACGTCGTTCAGGTCGTCGTGCCGAACGGCAACGTCGCGAAGTGGCTTCAGGTCAAGCAGTTCTCGAAGGAGCCGAGCCTCTGCGCCGGAATCGAGTTCCCGTTCATCGAGCGGCGGTTGACGGAACTGCTCGCCGGGAGTCTTCCGGATGCGGAGCGGGAGCGGTTCGAACTGTTGCCCGACCATTCCTATGTGCGCGCCATCCTGTCGATTCTGCTGGACGGGCCGGAGCGCCAGCCCGAATACGCCGCCCTGGCGGTCTTCCGCCGCTATCTGCTGAAGGACGACGAGGCGGATCGCGCCATCCGCATCACGGACCGGAAGCAGGCGCAGATGGCCTGGCAGCTCGCCGACAAGCTGGCGAACCTGATGGACTCGTATGAAGTCCACCGCCCCGAGATCGTCGAGGCCTGGCTCGGAAAGGCGCCGTCGGGGCGCAACCCGAAGTACGTTCCCTCCAACCGGGAGGTGGAGAGAGCCGAGGCGGCGCTGGCGCGCGCGCTCTGGGGCGCCGGCGGCGTCTATTCCGAGAATTCCAATCAGCTCTCGCTGCGGCAGCTCTTCGACAAGGTGAGGGACCGCGAGCCCGCGGGGGAGGCGGAGCGAATCTACTTCTTCGGCCTCTCGACGCTCTCGCAGCTGCAGGTGCGCATCCTCATGTGGCTGGCGCGGAAGCACGAGGTCGTCTTCTTCCACAACAACCTCTGCCGCGAATACTGGGGCGACATCACGACGATGCGGGAAGACCGCCGCCTGCATCCGGCGGACGACCCGGAGGCGGATTACGACTGCGACAACGACCTGCTGAAGCGACTGGGCTGCGCGGGGCGCGAGACGCTGCGGCTTCTGGTTGACGCCGAAGAGGCGAATGGCATGGAAGAACCCGCGCGCCGGATCGCGTTCACCTGGGAAGCCGTCGGGACCACGTCCGCGCCGACCGAGACCGTTCTCCAGCGTGTCCAGGAGTCGATCCGCGCCCGGACGCGCGCGGTGGGGAGATGCGGGCAGGATGCGTCGATTCAGGTCATCGGCACGCCGGGGATTCGCCGCGAAGTGGAGATGGTCTACAATTCGATTCTCGGCAGCGTCGCGAGGCCCGAGGGGGTGACGGGGGAACGGCCGTGGCCGGACTGCACGTTCTCGGACATCGCCGTGCTGGTGCCGGATATGGCGACCTACCGCCCCATCATCGAGGCCGTCTTCGAGGCGCGGGGGCAGGTCCCCTACGGGCTCATCGACACGACGGCGAGCGAGGACAGCCAGTTCCTGCGCGGTTTCCTCGCGCTGGTCGAACTGGGGCGGAACGGACTCAACCGCGGGCGGCTGTTTGACGTTCTTGAGAATCCCTGCGTGCAGCGCGCGCTGGGATTCACGCGCGAAGACGTGGCCGACTGGCGGGAGCTGACGAAGAAGCTGGGCGCCTTCGACGGCTTTGAACACGATGCCGCGCAGGGCTACTTCGACTGGTCGTGGGCGCTCAGGCGGCTGCGTCTCGCGTCCGTGGCGAACCGCGTCACCGACGCGGAGGGGGAGATTCCTCTCGTGAAGGACAGCGGCGAGAAGGCGCTGAAGCTCTCCGAAGTCGTCGAGCTGCTGTACCGGGATCTTCGGGCCACGTTCCACGCCGCCTCCGGCATCCCCTGCGTCGCGGAGGTCGGCGACTGCTGGGCGGAGAGGCTGATGTTCCTCGCGAAGAACTACCTGGCGGTCGCGCGCGACGACCGGCTTGAGGAGAAGATCCGCCAGACAATCCAGATGACCCTGTATTCGCTGCGGGGGCTTTCGGGAGCGTGCAGTTTCGAGCTTCCCGTGGCGGTGGTCGAGATGTTCGCGGGGGGGCTGTCCTGTCGGCGCGGCGGCTATCTGACGAGCGGCGTGACGATTGCCGGCTTGATGCCCATGCGCCCCGTGCCGTTCCGGCAGGTGTACGTGGTCGGGCTGGGGGCGGGCGGGTTCCCGGGGCAGACGAGCGCGTCCACGCTGGACGTCCGCGGCGCGGGGTGGCGGCTCGGCGACGTCTCCCGGCCGAACATGAACCGCTTCCTCTTTCTGGAGACGCTGATGAGCGTGCGGGACCGGCTCGTGCTGAGCTACCCCAACCGCGACATCGAGAAGGACGCCGAGCTGTTCCCGTCGGAGATCATCCGCGACGTGGAGGAGTTCCTGAGTAAATATGTGCTCACGGCGCCGTTCGAGGAGTTCGGGGGCTATCCGCTGCTGGAGCGCGGGGAGGCGGAACGTGGAGGGACTTCGGCGGGAAGTCCCACCGACCCGGTTCTCTGGCGGACGGACGATCCGCACGCGGGGCTTCTGCCGACCTATTCGGAGAAGGCGCGCGAATTGGCGCGGGAACTGGCCGAGGGGGCGGAGCGGCTCCCGCGCGTCGCGGCCTCGGCGCCGGAGGAGGAGCGTGTCGAGATTTCCGCAAGGGCGCTGGCGGAGTTCATCCGGGATCCCGTTCGGGCCGTGATGCGGCACCGCTACGGCATCTCGCCCGCGCGTTATCTCGAAACCGATCTGGAGAATGACAGCCCCGTCGGCGGGCTGGAGGGGCTTGACCGGTGGGCCTTCGAGGCGAAGCTGCTGGAGGCCGTGCGTCAGCCGACGTGCGACGAGGCCGATCGGCTGGTCGAAGCGGCGCTTGAGACGTGTCAGCGTTCCGGGGCGCTTCCCGGCGGCTTTCTTGGCGCGTTCGCGAAGAGTTCGTCAAAGCCGGAGAAGCTGATGGACGCCGGGACGTTCAACGCGGTGAGCCAGTACGTCGCCGGGTTCGGTTTATCCGATGGCGAGACGAACACGCTCCACCTCAGAATCCCGACGGAACTCGCGGGGCGCAAGGTGCGCCTCGTGGCGGAAGTCCCGAACTGGAAGGAAGAGGGCGGCGAAGTGTCCGTTCTGGTGACGGGGACTTTGGATGATGAATACCCGAAGAAGGGCGACCCGAAGCTTCAGAAGTTCCCGGGCGCGCGCGCGCTCGTCGCCTTTCTGGCCTTCCTGATGAGGGCTGCTTCCTCGGGGGCGGCGCATCCCGCCACGCTCCGGGTCGGGCAGGTCGATCTGACGCAGGGGTATTGCGGAACGTGGGTTTGGGACTCGATCGGCGCCGACGCGGCGCGCGGGTATCTTGACGGATTGATACGGGCCTACCTGGAATGTGAACGCGGCAGTTCGGAAGGGGACGGAAAACTGATCGATCTCTCTTACGAGAAGATCGTGAAGGCTCTCCCGCCGGAGCGGAAGGACTTCTTCGAGGAGGCCACGAAGGAGGACTACGACAACGGGAAAGCGTCCTACAACGATCTGGCGATTGAGCAGAATCTGCGCGCGTTCAGGCGACCGCCGACGGAAGCCGAGCTTCGGCGAATAGTCGCGGAACGATATGCCCTGCCGCTGAGCGGCGTCCGCCAGGAAGGAGCGCGCAACGATGAGAAGTGATTCCGTTCAGGAGCGTCTGGGCGACGCGGGGGCGGTCTGGAACAAGATCGACTACGCGCGCGACGCCATCATCGAGGCATCGGCGGGGACGGGGAAGACCTACGCGCTGCAGAGCATCGTGCTCAAGCTGCTGGCGGAGGGAGAGGTCGAGAGCGTGCAGAACCTCCTGCTGGTCACCTACACCGAGAAGGCCGCGGGCGAACTGAAGGACCGCATCCGGGGCATTCTGGCAGAGGCCGAGTGCCTCACCTCGGACTTCGACGAGATGACGATCTGCACCATCCACTCGTTCTGCCGTCAGCTGCTGACGGAGTATGCGTTCGAGAACCGCGTGCCGATGCAGGCCGAAATCTGCTCTTCGGACCGTGACCTGATTCGTCAGTCGATTCTGGCGGCGTTGCGTTCGGAGGCGTTCGCCGAAGTCTGCGGCGGGGACTACGCCGAATGGATGAAGCTGGCCGGGTGGAGCGATACGGGCAAGCTTGTCGTGGATGCCGTGAAAAGGTTCGACCCCTATGCGGAGCCCGATGCGATCAAGCCGGAGGCGGTCAAGAAGAAAGAGCAGGCCCAGGCCTTTCTATCCGCAAGCCTCGTCCGGATCGCCAAGGAGCACTATTGGACGCTGAAGGAACAGTCGGCGCGCATGGCCTTCGACGATCTCGTCGTCCGCGCGCACGAGGCCATCGGCGCGGAGGCGGAACGCGAGCAACGGGGCGAGACGAGCGAGCTGCTGGAGTCGATCCGCCGAAAGTACCGCATCGCCCTCGTCGATGAGTTTCAGGATACCGACTCGCGGCAGTGGGACATCTTCAGGCGGCTCTTCTCCCACCGCGTGAACCGAATCGACAAGGGGCCGAAACCGTTGCAAGGTTCGCTCATCGTCGTGGGGGACCCCAAGCAGGCCATCTATTCGTTTCGCGGCGCCGACATCGGAACCTACCTCAGGGCGAAGGCCTCCATCACCGCGGCGGGCGAGGGGCAGCCGCCGCAGACGCTGGGGACGACGTTCCGCTCGACGCCGAAACTCGTGGAGGCGTTCAACCGCATCTTCGGGGGAAAGGTCGGGGCCGATCGGTCCTGGTTCGAGGACATGGCGGAGGGCGAGACGGGGCGCATCTCCTACGAGTCCGTCAATCCGCCGCCCGCGAGCGGCGGGAAGTTCCACGGGATTCGCTACGCGGATGAGTTCGGCGGGCCGGTGGACCTGCTGGAATCCCTGAAGAGGCCCCTTGAGGCGCCGTGTTCGAGAACTTCGGGGAACGGGAACCGCGACACGTGCCTTCCCGTTTTCCTCCGCTACGCCGCACGGGAGATGAAGCGCCTGAAGGCGTTGGCGCCGGCCTACACGACGGAGGACCCGAACACGCAGACGGACATCCCCCATCGGCTGAACTACGGGGACATGTGCATTCTCGTGCGCGGGAACAAGGAGGCCCGCACGGCGCTGGAGATTCTCGCCGAGGCGGGGATTCCCGCCGCCTTCTACAAGGAACGGGGCATCTACGCCTCGGAGGAGGCCGAGTCCCTTCTGGCGCTGTTTGACTTCCTCTCCGCGCCGAGCCGGCGCGGACGGCTGGAGGCGGTGCTGCTGACGCCGCTGTTCGGGTTTCGTCCCGGCCAGCTCGCCGCGCGTCTGGCGGGGGGCGACGCCGACTTCTCCCGGCTGGTCGACCGCTGGCAGGAGGCGATCGTCAGGAGGGACTGGAACCACCTCTTCGAGAGCATCATGGACGACACGCTTCTGGCGCATCCGCTCAGAGGCGACTTCGGCTTCAACCGCCGCTGGTCGGCGACGCGCCAGATTCTCGACAAGCTGCTGGAACAGAAGGGGCGGCTGGCCCTGACGATCAACGAATTCGCCGACGCGCTGCGCGCTTGGCGCGCGGACGACACGCGCGCGGGCGAGGAGGGGACCCTGCGGCGGAAGGAGTCGCAGGCCGACTGCGTGCAGATCATGACGATGCACGCCTCGAAGGGACTTGAGTTCCTCGTGGTCTTCGTGGCGTGGGGCTTCGGGAAACTCGCCAAGGAGGAGTCCGCCATCCACGAAGAGAAGCGCCTCCTGTATGTGGCCCTCACGCGCGCCGAGCACAAGCTCTATCTGCCGTGGTCGCAGTTCGCGCAGCACACGCGCGCGAAGACCGTGAAGAAGCAGGTCGTTGAAGTGGACGAGGTCGGCATCGGCAGCCTGGGCTCCGCGCTGCTGATACCCGGCGCCCCCACGGCGAGCGCCGGCTTTCTGGCGCGCGGGATTCGCGCGTGCTTTGGAGGCGACGAGGCGGCGCGGGCGAACGTTGTGGCGACGCGGGAGAGGCTGGAGAGGTGGGGAGGTGCCACGCGGCCCGACGCCGCGCCGACGTCGCCCGATGTCGAATCGACCGGGAGTGTCTGTGGGGCCACAATCCCCATCTACCGGTTCGACGCGGAGGAGCTTCGTTCCCTTCGCTTGCAGGACGACTCGTACTCCTCGCTCCATGACCGCACGGCGAAGAGAGTCGCCACGCCGGACGTGGAGACGGTGGAGGATGAGACGGAGGCGGCATCCGCGCTCCGGCCGGCACGGGGCCCCACGCTTCTCCCGCGAAACAATGTCTCCGGCGACGTGTTCCACGATCTGATGGAGACGCTCTGCAAGACGGACGACTCGGCGGGGCCGACGGGCGCGCTCGGATTCCAGTCCGTCGGGCGCGCGGATCTCGCGGACGTGACGGGCGCGTCCTCGCCGTTCCTTGAACTGGTCCGGCGGATCATGCGACGGCACGCGCTTGAGAATCAGTTGAAGGACGGCGAGAGCACCGCGCGCACGCTGGCCCGCATGGCGTGGCGCGCCCTGAACGTGCCGATCCGAATCGGCGACGCGCAGTTCCGCCTGAGGGAGATCGCGTTCAAGGACCGGCTGGCGGAGCTCGGCTTCGTCGTGAACCGCAACCTGGCTTTCGGCGAGGCCGTGGAGAGCGACGACACGTTCAACGGCAAGATCGACTTGCTGATCCGTCCGAAGGGGGCCGGCGGCCCGGTCTACGTGCTCGACTGGAAGACGAATTCGCTGGCGGACTACACGGCGGAATCGACGCAGGCCGCGATGGACGAGAACGACTACCATCTTCAGTACAGGTTCTACGCGCTGGCGGTGCGCCGCTGGCTGGCGGGCAGCGAGCTGGGGGGCGTGGCGTATCTGTTCGTGCGCGCCGGCGAACAGGCCGCGTGCGTTCTGGGAGAGACGGGGGTGTTCGTCGCCACGGCCGAGAGCGTGACGGCGGCTTCCTGCGCCGAGGCGATCAAGGGCGTGCTGTAAAGGGGGGCCGACGATGACGATGGGTGAAGCGAGGCGCAGGCTTGCGCTGTTTGAGATTCCGGCGGGCAAGGGGGCGGAGGCCTGCGAGGTGCGCGACGTTCTGGCGCGGCTGATGGCGGCCGGGAGCCTGGCGCTGTCCGACTGCCAGGTGCTGCGCGACATCGCCGAGGAAACGGGGGAAGAGGGCCCGCACCTGTACCTTCTGCTGGCGGCGATGCGCCTGTCGCAGATGGCCGGCAACACGCTGCTGCGGACGGGGCGCGGGCCCGAGTTCCTCGCGGATGGCGGGCATCTGGAGGAGCCTGTGGACGGCGAACTCCCCAACGGCGCGTTCGAGACGCGCGTCCGCGCCCTGTGGACGGCGCGTGTGGGGCCACTTGCCGATACGGTGGCCCAACAGGACGGGAGCCAGCTGATCAAGGCCCGGGAGCTGACGGGAGCGGAGCGCGGCTGGTTCTTCGCCCAGACGCTGGAGTCCGTCGAGACGGTTTCGGAGAAGCTGCGGGAGCTGGACGCCCGGGCCGCGGGCGATGTGCAGCGGGCGCTGGGCGCGGCGGAGCTTGACGCGGCGGTTCGCTTCAGGGGATGGAACGGGACGGGGTTCCGCCTGAACGCGGAGCAGCGGGAGGCGGTCGATCGCGTCGCGCGGCGGTCGTTCGTCGTCGTGACGGGCGGCCCGGGAACCGGCAAGACGACGGTCGTCTGCGCCATTCTGCGCGCCCTGCTCCAGCGGGGCGATCTTGCGGGCGAGGAGATCGCGCTCGCGGCGCCGACCGGGCGCGCCGCGCAGCGGATGGCCGAGGCGCTTCACCGGCAGTGCGCGCTCGCCGAGAGTCTGGACGCTCGCATCGGCGGTCAGATTCAGGCGCTCTCGGGGATGACCATCCACGCGCTGCTGGGGGGACTGCCGCCGAACTGGAAATACACGGCGGCGAACCGCCTGCCCTACAGGCTCGTGATCATCGACGAGGCCTCGATGGTGGACGTCAATCTGATGCGGGCCCTGCTGGTGGCGCTGGCGGACGACTGCAGGCTGGTGCTGCTGGGCGACAAGGACCAGCTGCCGTCGGTGGACGCGGGGGCCGTGCTGGGCGACATCGTGACGGGCTTCAACGGGAAGGCGATCGTGCGCCTCGAACGGTCGAACCGCTTCACGGAGAGCTTCGCGGCCTGCGCGGCGGCGATCAACGCGGGCGACTTCGATGCGTTCAGGGCGTCCACGAAGGCGCTGCCCGTGCCCGGCGAGGACTGGATGGCGACGCTGGCGCGCGAGGACCCGGAGAACGTCAACCGCGTCTTCCGCCGCGAACTCCCGGAGCAGGAGGCCCCGCAGCGGCTTCTGCTGGAGTGGTCGCGGCATTACGGATTCCTGACGGACGGCGAGCTGGTCCGCCGCGCGAAGGCGATTCGCAGGGACGATCCCGTGTTCCGCGACCAGACCCGGTCGGAGGCGGTCGCCCGCCTCTTCGACCAGCTGGACTGTTCGCGCATTCTGACGGTTGTCCGGGAGGGTCCATACGGCGCTAAGGGCATCAACGAGCTGACGATCAAGGCCCGCTACCGGGGCCGCGTGCCGGCGAATCCGCTTGAGAAGGCGGGGGTGCCGGTTCTGATCACGCGCAACACGCGGCAGCGGAATCTGTGGAACGGCGACATCGGCGTGACGGTGGAGGGGCCGACGGGGATGGTGGCCCTCTTCCCGCGCGGCGACGCGGTGGGGGTGTGCCCCGTGGGGCTGCTGCCGGAGCACGAGCTCGCCTACGCGATCACGGTCCACAAGAGCCAGGGCTCCGAGTTCGAGAACGTGCTGGTCGTGCTGCCGCCGAACGCGGACCACCCGCTCCTCTCGCGGCCGCTGGTCTACACGGGGGTGACGCGCGCGAAGAGGCGCGCGGTGGTGATGGGGACGCGGCCCGTCATCCAGGCGGCGCTGGCGCGTGCGGCCCGCCGCGATTCGTGCCTCTGAACGAGGCGCGGGCGTGGTATACTCTGACCAATTTCCTAAATTCATGAGGAGTTCAAAATGAAGAGACTGCTGATGGGGCTGATGTGCGCCGTCGCCGCGGCATGCGGCGCGGTGGAGGTGACGGTGGACGCCGCGAAGGCGCTGGGGCCGGTCAAGCCGGTGAACGGCGTGGGCCAGCCGCCGATGATCGACGCGCTGAGGGGGGCGCCGCTCTTCAAATACCTGAAGGAGGCGGGCATCCCCTATTCGCGCCTCCACGACGTGGGCGGCATGCTGGGCGGCGGGCTCTACGTTGACATCCCGAATCTCTTCCCGGACTTCGACGCGGACGAGACGGACCCGAAGAACTACCGCTTCCAGTTCACGGACGCGGTGCTGCGGAACCTTGAGCGGAACGGCGTCGAGCCGTTCTTCCGCCTCGGCGTGACGATCGAGAACTTCGTCTGGTACGGCGGGCCCGGCGCCTTCCCCGTCCTCAACACCCAGCCGCCGAAGGACTACGCCAAGTGGGCGCGCATCTGCGAGCACGTGATCCGGCACTACACGGAGGGCTGGGCGAACGGCCCCCGGATGAAGATCGCCTACTGGGAAATCTGGAACGAGCCGGACAACAGCCCCGACCCCGAGAAGAACCCCATGTTCCACGCGCCGTTCGAGGAGTTCATGAAGTTCTACGGCGTGGCGGCGACGCACCTCAAGGCGCGCTTCCCGCACCTCAAGATCGGCGGGTACGGCAGCTGCGGGTTCTACGCCGCCGTCGGGTCCGACCACGTGCCCGCAGCGAACTCGTCCCCGCGGATGCAGCACTTCGTGGACTGCGCGCACAAGTTCCTCGCCGCCGCGCGGCAGAACAAGTGGCCGCTCGACTTCTTCTCGTACCACTCCTACTCCGACCCGACGGAGGCCCTGCGCCAGGTGCGCTTCGCCGACGAGATCCTGAACCAGTACGGCTTCACGGCGGCGAGCTGCGAGCGCGTCTTCAACGAGTGGCTGCCGTTCGTGGGGCACGACAACCTCGGCACCGCCCTGCAGGCGGCGGGCGTCGCCGCCGAGCTGCTCGGGCTGCAGAACGGCCCGTGCGACCTCGCGTGCATCTACGACGCGCGGTGCGGCGTCGGCAACTACTCGCCGCTCTTCAACCCGCTCACCTACAAGCCGCACAAGGCCTACTCGGCGTTCCTGGCGTTCAACGAGCTGCGCAGGCTCGGCACGGCGGTGGCGTGCACGACATCCGGCGCGGGCGTCTTCGCCTCGGCCGCCGCGAAGGACGGCAGGCTGGCGGTGATGATCGCGAACCCCACGCGGAAGGCCGTGCCGCTCGCGCTGAAGGGCGTGCCCGGGGACCTCATGTGCCGCCTCACCGACGCCACGCGCACCCACGCGGTCGTCCCGAGGCCCGCCGAGCTGCCGCCCCATTCGTTCCTCGTGCTGTCGCCGCGCGCGGAGGTCGTCGTCGCCGGCAGGACGGGGCGCGAGATTCAGGCGGCGATCGACGCGGTGGCGGCGCGGGGCGGCGGGCGCGTCGTCGTGCCGGCGGGCGAGTACAGGACGGGTTCGCTGCGGCTGAGGAGCCACGTCGAGCTGCACCTCGACCGGGGCGCGTACCTGCTGGGCGGCACGCGGAGCGAGGATTACTTCAGCTTCCCCGCGAAGATATGCTCCATCCAGCCCGAGCGCTCCAGCAAGGTCTTTCTCTACGCCTGGGACGCCGAGGACATTGCCATCACGGGCGAGGGGACGATTGACGGACAGGGCCCGAAGTTCTTCGACGTGAAGGCCATCAACAAGGGCGGCTACTACCCGAAGCCGCCCGTGGAACGCCCCCGCATGGTCCAGTTCGTCCGCTGCAGGGGCGTGCGCCTTCAGGGCGTGACCTTCAAGGACTCGCCCTGCTGGACGATGCTGATTCGCCTCTGCGAGGACGTGGCGGTGGACGGCATCACGATCACGGCGGACCAGGCGATGATCAACAACGACGGCATCGACTTCGACGGCTGCCGCCGCGTGCGCGTGGGGAACTCGCGCTTCAAGACCTGCGACGACTGCCTCATCCTGCGGGCCATGCGCGAGAAGGGGAATGACGAGCAGGTGGTCTGCGAGGACGTGGTCGTCTCCAACTGCGTGCTGAACAGCCGCTGCCAGACGATCCGCCTGGGCTGCCCCTCGGACGACACGATCCGCAACGCCGTCTTCCGCGACATCGTCGCCGAAGGCAACAACGGCATTTTCGCCGACTTCCCCGAACGCTACCTGCGGGCCGACGACGACGGCTTCATGGATATCCGCAACATCACCGTCGAGAACTACACGGGGCAGTTCACGGGACACGCCGTGCAGATCGTCTCGGAGTCGGGCGTGAAGGTGCGCAAGGTGGATAACTTCGTGTTCCGGAACCTGAAGGTGAAGAGCCGCCGTCCGCTGCGCCTGATCGGCAACAAGGGGCATGAGATCGGGTCCGTGCTGTTCGAGAACGTCTCGTTCGACGTCGAGGAGGCCGGCGGGCCGCTTCAGATGAGAGGCTGCACGGGGCTGGTCTACAGGAACGTCACGGCGAACGGCGTTCGCCAGGCCGATGGCCCCGTTGCCTCCGGCCCCGGTTCCGATGCCCCGCTCAGGCGCTCGAAGGCCGTTTCCTGGGAAACGCGCTGACCGGCCACGTTGCCTGAAGCATCGTAGACGGCGGGACGGCTTCCTCCCCTCCTGATGACTCTGCATTCTGCTGGGCAGTAGAAATAATTCCACTGGGCAGTGGAAATTGTTCCGCTGGGCAGTGGAAATTATCCCACTGGGCAGTAAAATCAGTTCTACTGCCCAGCGGAATCCGCTGAGATGCGCACCACGGGCCAACTTTCCCTCCACAACTTCCCCTTTCGAGTCTGCGTCACTTGCGCGCGATTCGGGAATTTGTTAAACTACGCAGTATGAAGAAATTGTTTGTTTCCGCCGTTTTCGGCGTTGTCGCCGCATCTGTCTTCGGCGCGGCGGCTTTGGTGATTCGTCCTCTGCCGCTTGAGACGGCGGCGAATGCGTCCAGGCTGGACCGCGAGGCGGCCGACGGGAAGGGCGGCTGGCTGGACATGGGGTCCAACGACCTGCACGTGCTGCCGACGGGCGAGCTGAAGGTCTGCGGCGTGCCGTTCTCGATTCCCGCGGATTTCGGCGCGGATAAGACGTGCATCGTGCTGGGCCGCACGGGCGGTGCGACGCGGGCGGTGCTGGATGTGTTGCCGTCCGAGGGGCCGCAGGCGGGCAAGGACTGCCTCTACCTGCTGCACGCAAGCGCGGATTCGGCCCAGAGCCGGAACGAGAAGATCGGCATCGTCCACCTCGTCTACGCCGATGGCTCGGTGAAGAAGCTCTCCGTGCGCACGAAGCGGGACGTGATGGACTGGACGCTGGGCACGGGCGCCTCGAACGCCGCGCGGGCGTGGACGAAGTACAACGACAACATGCAGGTGTCGCTCTTCGCGTCGAAGTTCGCGATCGACCCGGCGAAGCGGCTGACGCGCGTGGAGTTCGAATCGACGGGGGTGTGCCCGTGGATGATCGTGGCGGCCGCGCGTGGCGACGACGTGAAGCTGAAGGGCATTCAGGCGCCGCAGGCGATCACGGAGACGTTCCGCACGCCGCCGCACCCGACGCGGCCCCTCACGGCAGTGCCGGCGGGCCGCAGGCCGCGCAACGTCGTGCTGCTGATCGGCGACGGCATGGGCGTGGGCTCGCTCGACTTCACCTCCAGGTACTGCCACGGCCGCCCGGACGCGCTGCTGCTGCAGCAGCTGCCGGTGGCGACGCGCTGCACCACGGTCAACGTGCTCGGCACCACGACCGACAGCGCCGCCAGCGCCACGGCCATCGCCACGGGCTCGAAGACGATGAACGGCATGGTGGGCCTGCGCGCGCGTTCGGACGACGAGCGCAAGACGCCGCAGATGCTTGTGCCCCTCACCCAGCGCGCGCGGGAGAAGGGCCTCGCGGTGGGCCTGCTGACGGACGACCGGATCACGGGCGCGACGCCGGCGGGATTCTACGGTCACGTCACGGGGCGCGGCGAGACGAAGAAGCTGGCCGAACAGGCCGCCGCCTGCGGGTATGAAATCCTGATCGGCAACGCCTCGGCGGCGAAGTTCTTCAAGGATATCGACCTCCCCGCGCGCGGCTACACCGTCGTGCGGGGCCTCGACGACTTCCGGCGCGCCCCGAAGGGCGCGAAGGTGTTCGGCGCGTTCGACTTCCCCGAGCCCGAGGATTCGCTGGGCGCCGGCGTGGCGGAGGCTCTCTCGCGCCTCGCCGACGCCTCGCAGAAGGGGTTCTTCCTGATGGCCGAGTGCGCCATGCCGGACCACGGCAACCACGGGAACCGTCCCGTGGAGACGACCAAGGGAACCGTGGCGGTCGACTGGATGGTGAAGGCCGCGCTCGACTTCGCCGAGGCGCGGGGCGATACGCTCGTGATCGTGACGGCGGACCACGAGACGGGCCGCGTGCGGGTGGTGAAGGGCGAGGACGACCGCGTGTGGATATCCTACGGCGCGACGAACCACACGGAGGAGCCGGTGGCCCTCTACGCCTACGGTCCGGGCGCCGAGCTCTTCGCCGGGGCCGGGGTCCTCGCCAACACGGATATCTGCAGGAAGGTCTCCGCGCTGCTGGACCTGTGACGGCGCGGCGCGCTGAGCGTTTAATCGGAATTTGAACGAGAGCCGGGAGCTTGACATTATGAAGACGATTCGGAATAGGCTGGCGGGTTTGATTGGCCTTGTGCTGGCGATGGGCGCCTTGTGCTGGCGATGGGCGCCTTGTGCGCGGGCGCGGCGACGACGGCGAAGCTGGTGCCGGGCGGCGACTACTACATCGCGGACAGCTTCGCGCGGGCGCTGCGCTTCTCGATTCAGGGCTATCAGGGCAGCGACACGCTCAGGGACTTCCCCGTGCTGGTGCGGCTGGCCGAGGGGAAGATGCCCGGCTTCAAATACGACGACTTCCACCTGGCCGACGGGCGCGACCTCGTGTTCCTCGATTCGGAGGGGAACATCATCCCGCACGAGATCGACACGTGGAACCCCGACGGCGAGTCGCTGATCTGGGTGTGCGTGCCGGAGGTCAAGATCGGCTCGTACTTCTCCATGTGCTACCGCTGCTGCCTCGCGCGCGTGCCGGACATCACGGAGAAG
>JBJEWG010000084.1:0-3134 GCA_051884935.1 Kiritimatiellia bacterium
CGTCCATCGTGTTCACCTCGTGGAGGAAGGAGTAGAGCGACGTGGACTTTCCGGAGCCGGTCGGCCCCGTCACGAGGAAGATGCCGTTCGGCCGCCGTATGATCTTGTCCACCACCCGGAAGTCGCGCTCGTTGAACCCGAGGTCGGCCATCTTCACGAAGCTGCCGCTCTTGGCAAGCAGTCGCAGCGAAATCGATTCGCCCCACGCGCCCGGCATCGTCGAGACGCGGATGTCGATGTCCTCCCCGCCCAGGCGGATGCCGATGCGGCCGTCCATCGGCAGACGCTTCTCGGCGATGTCGAGGTTCGCCATCACCTTGATGCGCGAGATGATCGCGCTCTTCAGCCGGTTCAGCTGCGGCGGCACGTCCACCTTGTGCAGCATCCCGTCGATGCGGTAGCGGATGCGCAGCTCGGTCTCCTGCGGCTCGATGTGGATATCCGTCGCGCCCTGGCGGTCGGCCTCGGCGATGATCCGGTTCACGAACTTGACGATGCTCGCCTCTTCGCCCTCGGCGCCGACGTCGATCTTCGAGATCGACCCCTCCTCGTCGTCCACGGCGTAGCGGCCGTCCTCGATCATCTTCTCGATCGCGTCCGCGCCCACGCCGTAGAACTTCTTCACGGCCTTGTCGATCTCCTCGCGCGGGGCGAGGGCGATCTTCACGGGGCACCCCGCCGCGAGGCGCAGCCCGTCACCGGCGATCGTCGAGAACGGGTCGCTTGAGACGACGGTGAGCGCCCCCTCCGCGAACCGCAGCGGCAGCACGTTGTACTGGTAGACCGCGCTCGCGGGGAGCTTCTGGAGGATCTCGGGGCGCGGCTGCACCTTTTCGAGGTCCACGTAGTCGAACCCCAGGAACTCGCCCGTCTTCCGCAGGAAGTCCGCCTCGCGCGCGCCGCCGAACTTGACGGCCGCCTCCACGAGGCCCATCTCGGGGTTCCGCGCCCGCCCGTCCACGATGCGCGCCAGCGCCTCCTCGGAATAAAGGCCCGTCGCCTTCAGCACGTTCAGCGCCAGTCTGGATGTTTCTGCCATGGCTGTGAATTATACCATAAAAACGGGGTGGAGGGGGAATTGACGGGCGGGGGCGCTTCTGTTATACTCTGCGCCGTTTCTCACGCGGGTGTAGCTCAATGGCAGAGCGTCGGCCTTCCAAGCCGATGACGAGGGTTCGATTCCCTTCACCCGCTCCACCCCTTGCCGGAGTGGCGTAATGGCAGCCGCAGCAGACTCAAAATCTGCCGTACGTGAGTACGTGAGGGTTCGAGTCCCTCCTCCGGCACCATCTCTCCTCTTGCGTGTCCTTCGCACGTTCCTGTTCCCTGTTGACGCCCCCAGTCTAGCAGAACCCCCGCGCCAAGTTGTCACGGCACGGTAAAAGTGTTGTAAAAGAGTTGTCAAACGGCGCCCGCGCCCCCGCACCAAAAGGAAACCGGCCGCGCGCCCAACGGTGCCGGCCGGTTCTGCCTGGGCACGTCCTGCCCCGCTGCGGCTTACTTCTTCGTGAACTTCACCACGAAGCCGCCGCCCGGCGCCATGTGCACCGCGAACTTGTCGCCGGCCTTCACGACCTTCGTCTCATGCACGTACTTCGTCGGCTCCACGTCGGCGTTCGGCGCGTCGCGGAAGATCTCCGCCGTCCACTCGCCCGCGCCCAGGAACTTCGTGCACACGTCGAAGTCGCGCGCCTCGGCGTTCGTCATGCCCGCCGCGTACCACGCGCCGCACTTCGCCCTGCGGGCGACGGCGGCCATCGTGCTGGGGCACCCCCCGAGGCCGACCGTGTCGTCCCACACCACCGGCGTCGCGGCCATGAACTTGAAGCACTCCATGTTAGCCGCGTACTTCGCCGGCGAGTCGCAGAGCATCTGCAGCGGCGCCTCGTACATCGCCATCATCGCCATCTGGCGGCAGCGCGTGCCCACCGAGCCCGGCGTGTGGTTGTCGCCCGCGTACTTGCCGATCGGGAAGTTCAGCATCGCCCCCGGCGTGTAGTCCATCGGGCCCGCCGTGAGGCGCACGAAGAAGCAGCTCACGTCGTTCGCCATCATGTCGTACTTGTTCTTGAACCACTTCATCTGCTCAAGCCCGTGGATGCCCTCGTAGTTGAGCACGTTCGGGTAGGCGCGCTGCATCCCGGTGGGGCGGTGCGCGCCGTGGTAGTCCACCAGCATCTTGTTCTTCGCGCACGCGTCGGCGAACTTCCAGAGGAAGCGCTCCACCTCCGCGTCGCCGCGGTCCATGAAGTCCACCTTGAACCCCTTCGCGCCCTTCTTCGCGAAGTACTCAGCCACCTTGGCCTCGTTGCCGTACACCTGCGCCCAGGCCATCCAGAGGATGATGCCCACGTTGCGCTCGTTGGCGTACTTGATGAGGTGGTCCACATCGACGTCCTTGCTGTCCTTCCAGATGTTGAGCTGCTCGCTCCACCCCTCGTCGAAGATCACGTACTCCACGCCCGTCTTCGCGGCGAAGTCGATGTAGTGCTCGTAGGTCTTCGTGTTGCAGCCGGCCTTGAAGTCGATCTTCGCGCCGTCGAGGTTCCAGTCGTTCCACCAGTCCCACGCCACCTTGCCGGGCTTCACCCACGAGAAGTCCGCCTTCGGGCAGACCGGCCGCGCCAGCGCGTAGACGATGTCCGCCTCGCAGAGCTGGGACGGCCTGTCGGCGAGGATGAACGTGCGCCACGGAAACGTGCGCGTGCCCGCCGTCTCCACGAGGTAGTCCTCATGCTCGTTCACGCGCACCCAGCGGCCGCCCTCCTTGAGGTTGCGGGCGTTTCCCCAGCCGCCCACGCGCTCCGTCTTCTTCGGCCAGCCCGCGAACTTCGAGTCGAGCGTGAGGCCCGCCGCCGTCCCCGCGCGCGTGAGGTTCCAAATCGGGTAGTCGTTCACGTCGCTCTCCGTCACGGCCACCGTCTTGCCCGCCGTCGTGTAGACGAACGGCAGATACACCATCTCCTTCTCCGCCGTCTTCACGTCCTTGGCGGCCATCGCCGCGTTCACCGTCTCCTCGCAGCCGAAGCTCTTCGTCTTGTTCACCCAGCACGTCGCCTCGCCGTCCGGCAGCGTGAGGGCCGCCTTCTCGCAGTTCACCTTGATCGTGCCGGGCTTCTTCGTCTCGAATCGGT
>JBJEWG010000085.1:0-3117 GCA_051884935.1 Kiritimatiellia bacterium
TCTCCAGCAGGTTCTGCACCATGGCGCGCACCTTCTCGTCCCCGCCGAACACGGCGGCCATCATGGCGCGCTGGACGCGGATGGCGGCCTCTGGCGTGGGCGTGCCGTCGGCGTTGGTGAGGCCCGTCGCGCCGACCTCCCGCAGGAAGGCGTTCATGAAGGGGCGGTTTGAGGTGGCGAGCAGGTTGCCGCTCGCGTCGGGGGCGTAGAGGCGCAGGAGCGCGTCCGTGATCCGCCGCGCGTCGGCTTCGGCGTGCTCCGCGCCGCTGCGCTCAAGCCCGCCCCAGCGGTTGGAGAGCTCGGCGAAGCGCGTCAGGTCCGCGCGCGCGTCGAGCCCGCCCGTGACGCGCAGGACGAGGACTGGGTTCTCCATGCCGTCCGGGGCCTCCGGCAGCCCCTGCCGGCGGCATTCGGCCTCGATGGCGGAGAGGTATTCGCCGAAGCGGCCCTCCCGCGCGAGCGTGTCGAGCATCCGCTTGCGCCCGTGGCCTGAGATGATGCGCAGGCCCCCGCCCACGATGGGCGCGCCGTCGTCAGACTTGGTGCCGGGGAAGAGGGCGAGCGGCTGGAACACGCCCCGGCGGGTCTTCTCCGCGACCTGCTGGTCGGTGGCCTGCCGGGAGCGGTCGCGCATCTGCACCTCGCGGTCGTCGGTGGATTCGACGAGGTCGGCGAGCGGCACCCACATCGCGTCCGCCTCGACGCTCATCTCGTAGCCGGGCGTGAAGACGGTGCGCCTCGTCCCCGTCCGCAGGGGGAAGGGGGCGGCGGCGGTCGGGGTCGAAGCGTCGCCTGGCGCTGGCGCACGATTTCCGTTGACCTTCGCGGCGGTATTTGGTACGATGCCGGTGTATTCGGAAAGGAGCGACCCGTTCATGTATTTCATCAACGACACGCTGGGCATCGTCGCGGAATCCACCAATGATGGCTTGGCCAAATGGATTCCAGAAGACAAGGACTTCACCTCCTTGATGAATGCCGCTGAAGCAAAACTTTTCAGGTCTGCGCAAGAAGGCGCATCACCGAAGAAGAGGCGTTTGCCTTTATGCGTTCGAAGTCCGCTTGAGACGGCACGGCGTCTCCTCGCGCATAGATTGCTCCGTCTAATTTTATAAGCGCCGTCAACGCTTCATCGACTTCCGCAGATTTGCCTTCATAGGGTTTGACAACCCTCGTCAGTTCGTAGACGGCGTGTCCGCCCCGGTTGAACTTTGCGTCGTTCGTTTCTCGGTTGATGAGGATGATTTCGCCGATTCCGCCGTTGGCGAATCGCACCGACACCTTCACGTCCTGGTAGCCGACGTCGCCGGGCTTGAAGTTCAGTTTCTTGACCCTGACGATTTCCGCACCCTCCGGGAGGTTCCCGCGAATCGCCTTGACGGCGTCGCCGAGGTCTGAATCGTCGTCCATCACGACGGTGCCGCCGATCAGGTCCACGAGCCTTGACGCGTCGCCGTCGTAGTCGTCTTCCATCTTGCGCTCGGCGGAGGCGCGCGTCTTCATCCGCAGTCCCGTCTCCTTGTCCGGACTGCGCATCACCGCCTCGCCGTTGACTTTGTCCGCCGCCGCATTGACAATCGCGGTCAGCGCGTCGATGTTGGCGGCCGCCCTGTCCATCGCCTCGTCGAGACTGCCCACACCGTCCACGCGCAGTCCTTCCGGCAGCATCTGCTCGACCATGTAGGCGGAGTTGTGGAAGCGGGTGCCCTTGTTCGTCCCGACGACCCGGACGCGGACCTTGTCCACGCCGAGATTCGACAGGCCGAGCGCGGTTGCGTTCCCGTCCACGATGGTGTACGTTCCGTCGCCGTTGTCCGCGACCGCGACCGGCCTGCGCCTGTCGCCCTTCCCCTGTCTCGCCAGCTCCATGGCCTTGAGCGCGTTGACGACGCTCTGCTCCGGCTCTTTCTTGTATGTCTTGAGCGCCGCGAGGGGAATTTCCACGTCGCCTTCGCCGGCAGGGGTGAAAAAGTCGTCGAGCGTGTATGCAGGGGGCTTCCTCTCGGCGGTCCTGGCTTTCTCTCCTTCGGACTGACCTTGTTCCTTGGCGGCGGTCTGCGCTTCGTCAGACGGCTTCGCGTCCTCCGCGAAGTCGATTCCGGCGTAGACGTCGAGGCCGCTGAAGTCGCCGTTTTTGAGCGATTCGAAGGCGGCGTCCATGGCCTGTTCGCGCTGGGTGCGCTCGACCGGGGCGGCGGGGGCCTCCTCGCCCGTGAGGTGGAAGAGCGCCTTGACCGCGTCGAGCATCCTTCGGAAGAAGCCCCTCTTGGCGCGGCGCTCCTCCGCCGTGAGGGGCCTGAAGTCGTATTTCCCGCGCAGCCACTCGGCGAACTGGTTGCCCGCGTTCTCCTCGTTCCACGCCTCGTTGGCGTTCGCGGGGTCGCCGAAGAGGCGGCGCATGGTGGCGACCTGCGCGTCCGTCATCGTCCTGCGGGCGACGGACGAGATGAAGTGCGCGTGCTCGTGGGCGAGCTCCCAGTTGCCGCCGCGCCGGACGAACCGGCTGAACCCGCGCTTGATGGTGACCACCGCGTCCGCGCCGAGAACCTCCCTGCCCTGCGCGTCGAGGACGCGCATCGAGCCGCCGGACGCGAGGTTGTGATGGTCCAGATAGTCCTCGCGCTCCTCCGCGTCCATCCGCATCCACTGCCCGGCGGTCGGGACGACGTTGAGGCGCTCCTGCGGCGAGAGGGCGTGTGATTTTTGCCTTGCGGTTCATAATGGGTTCGGCTATACTGCCCCACGGATTTTGAGAAGGAATTTGATGATGTTGAAGGGCATTGATCCTGTCTTGAGCCCCGATCTGCTCAAGACAATCTGCGAGATGGGCCACGGGGACGAAATCGTTTTCTGCGATGCCTTCTTCCCGGCGGCGAAGATCGCGCGGGACGGTGGATGCGTTCTGCTGCGTGCGGATGGGGTTGAGGTGGCCCGCCTCCTCGGGGGAATTGCGCCGCTTTTCGATTTGGATCGTTATTCGCCCCCGGTTGTGATGATGTCCGCCGTGGCGGGTGACGTATTGGATCCTATGGTTGAGAAAGCCTACAGGGAGGCCTTGGGCTTTTCTGGTGACGTGTTGCGGATTGCCCGCACGGCATTCTACGAGCGGGCGAAGAC
>JBJEWG010000086.1:0-3105 GCA_051884935.1 Kiritimatiellia bacterium
TTCTTCATGAACTCGACCAGCAGCTCCTGCGCGATGTCGTCCGCGCGGTCGTCGTCGTTCCCGTAGCGCGGGAAGTCGCCCTCCACGCGGTAGTCCACGGCCAGCCCCTCCGCGTCGCGGACGACGTGCACCTTCGCGTACTTGATGGCGCAGAGCGAGTCCACCGCGTGCGAGAAGCCGGCGATGCCCGTCGCGAACGTCCGCCGCACGTTCGTGTCGATCAGCGCCATCTCCGCCGCCTCGTAGTAGTACTTGTCGTGCATGTAGTGGATGAGGTTGAGCGTGTGGACGTAGAGGCCCGCCAGCCAGTCCATCATCGTGTTGTACCGCTTCGCCACCTCCTCGTAGTCGAGCACCTCCGCCGTGATGCGGGGGAACTCGGGCGCCACCTGCACGTGCGTCTTCTCGTCCATGCCGCCGTTGATGGCGTAGAGCAGGCACTTCGCCAGGTTCGCGCGCGCGCCGAAGAACTGCATCTCCTTGCCCGTCTGCGTGGCCGACACGCAGCAGCAGATCGCGTAGTCGTCGCCCCACACGTGGCGCATCACCTCGTCGTTCTCGTACTGCACGGACGACGTGTTGATCGACACCTTCGCCGCGTAGTCGCGGAACGCCCGCGGCAGCCGCCGCGAGTAGAGCACCGTCATGTTCGGCTCGGGCGAGGGCCCCATCGTCTCAAGCGTGTGGAGGATGCGGTAGTCGTTCCTCGTCACCATCGACCGCCCGTCCGTCCCCAGCCCCGCCAGCGACAGCGTCGCCCACACGGGGTCCCCGCTGAACAGCTCGTTGTAGCTCGGAATGCGCGCGAACTTCACCATGCGCAGCTTCATCACGAGATGGTCGATCAGCTCCTGCGCCCCCGTCTCGTCCAGTCGGCCCGCCTTGAGGTCCCGCGTGATGTAGATGTCGAGGAACGTGGAGATGCGGCCGATGGACATCGCCGCGCCGTTCTGCGTCTTGATGGCCGCGAGGTACCCGAAGTAGGTCCACTGCACCGCCTCGCGCGCGTTCGACGCCGGGCGCGCAATGTCGAACCCATACGCCGCCGCCATCTCCTTCATCGCCTCAAGCGCGCGGACCTGCTCGGCCACCTCCTCGCGCAGCCGGCAGACGTCCTCCGGCATCGACCCCATCCCGCAGTTGACCATGTCCTTGCGCTTCGCGGCGATCAGCCAATCCACCCCGTAGAGGGCGATGCGGCGGTAGTCGCCCACGATGCGCCCGCGCCCGTAGGTGTCCGGCAGGCCGGTGATGATGTGCGCCTTCCGCGCCGCCCGCATCTCGGGCGTGTACACGTCGAAGACGCCCTGGTTGTGCGTCTTGTGGTACTTCGTGAAGATTTCGTGCAGCTTCGGGCTCGGCGTGTAGCCGTAGGTCGTGCAGGCCTCCTCGGCCATGCGGATGCCGCCGTACGGCATGAACGCGCGCTTGAGCGGCTTGTCCGTCTGAAGCCCCACGATCTTCTCAAGCGCCTTGTCGAGGTAGCCCGGCGCGTGCGACGTGATCCCCGAGACGATCTCGGTATCCATGTCGAGCACGCCGCCCTTGGCGCGCTCCTCCTTCTGGAGCTCCTGCAAGCGGCCCCACAGCGCATTCGTCGCCGGCGTCGCGGACGCGAGGAACGACGCATCGCCGTCATACGGGGTGTAGTTGAGGCGGATGAACTCGCGGACGTTCACGTCCTTCATCCAGCGACCTTCGACGAAACCGTCCCACGCCATGCGGACGGCAGATGACACAGCATCATTCATTTGGACACTTCCTTTCCATGAACAATGCCCAGGCGAACGACTCAACCGGTGGACCGGGCTACGCGGTTCATGTGGTAGACTCCACTTGCGGGCACGCGCCCGTTATCGCCAGTTCCGCGAGCCCCCACATCATACCAAAACCCCGCCTCCACGGCAAGCCCCTCCCCCTCCCCTCCCGGGGAAGTGTGGGTAAAGCGCATCTCAGCGGATTCCACTGCCCAGTAAAAAAGATTCCACTGCCCAGCGGAATAAATTCCACTGCCCAGTAGAATCCAATCCACTGGGCAGTGGAATTCGCAGTCGTCTCGGTGAAACCACGCCCCCGTCTAGAAACGCCGACATGAAACCCAATGACACGGGGGCCGCTCATCGGGACGAGTCGGGCCTCTCGCCGTGCAGAATGCGTAACACCACCCGCCCGCGCTTACATAATCTGTAACGCAATCCACCTCTCGGAAACCTTTTTCCCGAGACATCCCGCCTTGGCACGGTGTTTGCTAAAGACGGTCCCGAAGGGATCACTGCCATGAACGAGAAAGAAGATCGACAGCGGGGGCTCTACCGCCCCGAATACGAACACGACGCCTGCGGCGTGGGCCTCGTCGCGAGCCTCGACAACGTCGCCTCGCGCACCATCGTCGAATCCGGCCTCACCGTCCTCAAGCGCCTCATGCACCGCGGCGCCACGGGCAACGACCCGCGCACGGGCGACGGCGCCGGCATTCTCCTCCGCATACCCGATCCCTTCTTCCGCAAGGCGGTCAAGGGCCTTCCCGCCGCCGGCGGCTACGGCGTGGCGATGGTCTTCGGCGGCGTCGGCGAGGAACCCGTCATCGAATCCGTCGTCCGCGCCGAAGGCGGCCGCGTCCTCGCCTGGCGGGACGTCCCCATCGACCCCGCCGCCATCGGCGACGACGCCCGCGCCGTGCTGCCGCGCATCCGCCAGCTCTTCCTCGCGCCTGCGGCCCCGCAGACCGCCCCGGCGGACTTCGAGCGCACGCTCTTCGTCATCCGCCGGCAGATCGAGCAGAGGACGCGCGACGCCTACATCTGCTCCTGCTCGACGCGGACGATCGTCTACAAGGGCCTCCTGCTCGCCACCCAGATGGAGGGGTTCTACAAGGACCTCGCGGACCCGGACTTCGTCTCGCCCTTCGCGCTCGTCCACCAGCGCTATTCCACGAACACCTTCCCCAGCTGGCCGCTCGCGCACCCCTTCCGCGCCCTCGCCCACAACGGCGAGATCAACGCCCTCAAGGGGAACCTGAACGCCCTCGCCGCGCGCGAAGCCTCCCTCGCCTCGCCGCTCTTCGGCGACGACCTCAAGAAGCTGCTGCCCCTCGTGAAGCCGGGC
>JBJEWG010000087.1:0-16586 GCA_051884935.1 Kiritimatiellia bacterium
GCTCCGCCTGAGGCTTCGCGCGCTTCAACGGCTCTTCATTGACTCAGCAAGGACTCGGTTTGGGGATGGAATCGGTTAGTGTCGGTGTCTTCGACGTCGTGTTCGGTAGACGAGGACCCTCCGCCACTGTCGGCCATTTACCCCTGTCTACCGGCCACTTGCTTCGGTATATAATATAAGGAATGAGAGCGGGTAGGGGGCGGAAGCCCCGCCACGGAACCGAGAGCGGGCTTTTTGTCGTGTCCTTTTTGATGGAGAGAAGTCGTTTTATAGAGACTTGATAGAGAAAAGTCGTTGAAGCGTGCGAAGCCTCAGGCGGAGCGTTAGCGGAGCCCTTTGCAAACGCTCGGAGTTTTCCATTCCCCTCCGCCGTCGGCGGCGCCCGGAGTTGAAATTCCGCACAATCCCGCTTGAATATGGTAGACTGCGCGTGTCCGCCGAGGATGGTGGCCCCCGAGCGGGCATGGAGGCGTGGTGGAGGTGCGGAATCCGGTTTGAAGGTCCAGAGGTCGGCGGGGATACAGAACTGAACGTGTGGCGGCGGCATGTGGCGTCGCCGCTGTTCTGGGTCTGCGTCGCGCACGCCGCCGACGCGCACGGCGCATTCCCCACGAACCGCGCCCGGCATGTGTTCGGGCCGCTGGAGAAGTCCGAGATCAGATTCACGCCGGAGGCGATGAGGGACGCCGTGACGATCGTTGGGAGCGTGCCCAAGAACGGAAGGATTGAGAAGAAGGAGAGGATGTTGTTGACGATGGGCGAGGAGGTCTCGTCGTTCTCGCTCGACGTCAGGTGCGGCGCGGCGTCGCTGCCGCTGGCCTTCTCGGTGCTGAATCCGGCGACGGTCGAGGCCGTCGCCGTCGAGAGGCTTTCCCTCGACGACTTCGAGAGTCTGCGTCGGGCGGCGCGCGCGGGATGAGGCGCTGAGGCCGGGCTCGACGCCCAGCCGGGAGAGGGTGTTCGCCAGCTGGAATCTGCCGCCGCACATGGCCGCCGCCCGGCGGGAGATACGGCGGGTGAGGGCGTGGAACGACGCCGTCGGGCGGTACTGGAACGAGATCGCGGACGCGGTCGCGCGCTTCTTCGAGGAGCGCTGGAGGGATCTCCCCGAGGACGTCCGCCGCGCCCGCGTCGCGGAGATTCTGAAGCCGTATGAGGCCCGGCTCCGCGCGGGGCGGCGTCCGCGAAATGAAATCGTGGACCCTGTGCCTCTACGCCCCTGAGCGCCTGATCGACTATCCGGCTTGACGTGGCCGGCTGAGGTCTGATACACTGCGGGCATTCGCGGCGGGAGTTTTTGATTTTGCCGTGGAGTAAGGGAAGTCGGTTTGGTGTTTGCAGGAGAGGAGATGAGCATGAAAAGAGGTCTGTCTCTGGTCTGTCTGGTGTTGTGCCTGACTGCGGCGCGCGCGTCGCCGGTCGTGTGGGGGCAGTTCGAGGTGAGTTCGGGCCCTGTGTTCGACCCCGTTTCGAGAGACGTGGTTCCGGGGCTTGGCATCACCTGTTACTGCGACGATGCGAGCGTGGCGTTTCTGCTTGCGGACGTGGGGCTTGGCTACGAGATGCGGAACGGACGGCTCGTGGCCGTGTCGCCCGCCTACTTCCCGCAGATGCTGGAGGCCAAGGCCAAGTTCGTTCAGGCGTTCGCCGGGGACGTTCTGACGGACGCCTTCATCGAGCAGGCGCCGCTGGTGGCGGATTACCACATAAGCGTGGGGCACAACGAGGTCTACGGCGACCAGTCGATGCCGGTGACGGTCGGGAAGCCGATCTACCTGGCGTTCAAGGCGAAGGGCGGCGTGTTCGAGGAGGGGGAGGAGCCGGTCGCGCCGGAGGATATCTACGGGTGGATCATGCTGGAGGTGTTCAGAGACCATCTTGAGTTGGCCGAGTCGGCGTTTGGCGACCGTCAGGGCATGATCGTCGGGACGGGCGCCTACGAGGCGATCCCCGAGCCGAGCGGGGCGCTTCTTCTGCTCGTGGGGGCCGGTCTGCTGGGGTTGAGGCGCCGCAGGGCGTCCGATTCGGATCGGTCTGCCATTCGGTTCGGGCGAACCGTCTGAAGTATCGCAATTCTACAACAACGAAATCGACACAAAATGGAAAACGACATTGGAGCCTTGTTGGTGGTCATTGGGGGCATTCTCGTATTTCCCATCTGCATCTTCATCTCGATTCTACCGTGGCTGGCGTTGTTTCGCCTTTGGCGCGCCCTGCCTCGTATTGAGAAGCGTCTCGACGCCATCGCGAAGAGCCTTGAGCAGATCGCATAATGCCCGCATACGATGTCCGCCACGTGCACGCCATCGACGCCTTTCGAACGTGTGTCAAACGATTAAAGCATACGCACACGCAGATTGGAAAATGAAATGAAGCTAGCTGAATTACGCCCGTGTTGGTCACTCGCGCGGCGCGTGCTGCTCGTGGCGGCGGTGATTGGAACGGCTGATGCGGCGATGCTTCCGAGCGGTGGCGTCGCGCGGGTGCGGGCGGACCTTGAACGGGCGGAGGCGGAGCGGCCGGAGACGCTGGTCTGGGACGCCGCGCTCGCGAAGGTGGCGCGGCTGGACAAGGCCGCCGATGCGCAGTGGGGCGCGTGCCGCAGCGCGGCGGAGGTGAAGGCGCGTCAGGCCGATCTGCGCAGGCGGATGATTGAGGCGGTTGGCGGATTCCCCGGGCGCGTGCCGCTGAACGCGGTGGTGACGGAGGTCGTGCCGCGCGAGGGGTATCGGGTCGAGAAGGTCTACTTCGAGAGCCAGCCGAAGTTCTACGTGACGGGGCTGCTCTATCGTCCGGAGGGGGCGGGGCCGTTCCCCGCCGTCGCGATCGCGTGCGGGCACAGCGGCGACGGCAAGGGGTCGAAGGGCTACCAGCGCGCCTGCGTGCAGCTGGTACAGGCGGGCATCGCCGCGTTCATCTACGATCCCGTCGATCAGGGCGAGCGCATCCAGCTCGGCGACGGCGGCAACGTGCACGGGCACAACCGCATCGGCATCCGGGCCGCGCTGCTGGGGTGGAGCATGGCGCGCTTCCGCGTGTGGGACGCGATGCGCGCGCTCGATTATCTGGAGTCGCGTCCGGACATCGACCGCACGCGGCTGGGGTTCATGGGGAACTCGGGCGGCGGTACGCTCACGGCGTTGACGATGGCGCTGGACGGACGCATCCGCGCGGCGGCGCCGTCGTGCTATCTCTCGACTCTGCGCGCGGTGTGCGAGGACTGCGGTCCGCAGGACGCCGAGCAGAACATCTTCGGGCAGCTGGCGTTCGGGCTGAACCACCTCGGCTACGTGGCGCTGCGCGCGCCGCAGGCGACGCTGATGGTGTGCAAGGAGAAGGACTTCTTCCCGATTCGGGGCGCGCGGGAGACGCAGCGCGCGGCGAGGGCCGTCTATGCGGCTCTCGGGCGCGGAGATGCATGCGCGATGTTCACGGCGCCGGGCGGGCATGGCTGGGTGGAATCGACGCGCACGGCGTCCGTCGCCTGGATGCGCAGGTGGCTGAAGGGCGAGGCGGGGGCCTTCGACGAGAGCCTCTACGGCGCGTTCGTCGCGAAGGACGCGGGGTTCAAGATCGAGGCGGTCGATTTCGGGCTTAATCCCGGGTACGAGGTGGCGCCGAAGGGGAACGTGCGCAACCTGCCCGGCGCGGTGACGGCGTATGAGCTGATGCGCGCGGAGGCGGCGCGGCAGATGCAGGGGCGGACGGGGCTCACGCCCGAGCAGGTCCGGGCGGTGGCGGGCATCCGCGCGGCGGCGGAGCTGGAGGTGGTGCCTCCCGTGAAGGGCTGGACGGCGCGGGCGGATGACCATGTGGCCACGGCGTGGACGGTTGACGCGGGCGACGGGATTGTGCTGGACGCGGTGGAGCTGACGCCGACGGGCGCGGCGGTGGGGCGGCCCGTGCTACTGCTGCCGTCGGCGGGATGCGCGGCGGTGGCGGCCCGCGCGGTGGATCTGCTCCAGCAGGGGCGGCGGGTGCTTGTGGCCAATCTGCGCGGGTTCGGCCGGACGGGCCGGAAGGGGCGGCGGTTCTACGGCAGCGCCTATCCGGAGGAGGGCGTGGCGGCGATGGAGTATCTGATGGGGCGCAATCTCGTGTCGCTGCGCGCGGAGGACGCGATTCGCCTGGCGCGGGCGTGGGCGACGATCTGCGGCGTTCCGGCGGTCGAGGCCATTTCGGTTGGTCGGTCGGCGATTCCGCTTGCGCACGCGGCGGCGGTGGAGCCGACGCTCTTCGCCGCCACGGCGCACGAGGAGCCGCCGCCCGCGTGGCGGGCGCTGTTCGCGGACGACGCGGCGACCGCCTACTATACGGATATCGTCAACGGCGCGTGGGGCGCCTACGACTGGATCGACCTGCCGCGTCCATAGGCCGACAACGTTCGGTTTCTAGAATTGTGTGCCGGGTCGGCGGATGGATGGCGGGGACGGTCTAGGCGGGGCGCGGGGTTGTCTAGGTGAAAATGGGATTTCCTCTGGGAGGGGGCGGTCGGGCGAAGCGCGACACTCCGGTCAAATGTCGGGGCGATTTGGGGCTGGGTTGCGCAAGAGAATAAATTTAGTTGCGCAACCAAATCTTTTCACTTGCGCAAGTGAATTTGTTTGGTTGCGCAACCAAATCTCGGATGACGGGGGGATTGTGCCGCTGGGTCGGCCATGATTGGCCGTTTCGTCGGGAGGGGAAGGCCGTTGCCTCCAGCGTCACCCGGGCGGCTTCTCGGTGGTGTTTGGGCGACGGCTCGGGAACATCCGCGCGGCCCCACAAGGGGACAGAGTGGCCCCACGGCGGCATATAAGCGTCTGAAACGGATTCCGAAACGGTGAAAACGGTTGAGATTATGCTCAATATAAGGCCAACAAAACGCGCACGGCAGAAAGGAGGCCCACACCTTGCACGCAACGATAAATGCGGCGGCTGGCGTGGCCGAGCCACGCGCCCCGATAGTCGCCTCGCGCGCGCGACTATATAGTACCAGCACAGAGCGCGCAACAGGAAGACCGCCTCGCGCGCGGACCCAAGCGCAACTTCCCATTGACCGCACTTGCCATTCCACCCGCGAATGTATTATACTAGACGAAACTTTTGAGAGAAGGCAGGAATGACACTCGAAGAACTTGAACAGGGAAAGGCCGCGTCGCTGGCGGAGATCGCCGCCGCTGCGGACGCGGCCGCCGTCGAACAGCTGCGCATCAAGTACGTGGGCCGCAACGGCTCCATCCCCGCGCTCATCAAGGGCATGAAGGACGTCCCTAAGGAGGAGCGGCCGGCGTTCGGCAAGGCCGTGCAGGCCTGGCGCGCCGAAGTGGAGGCCGCGCTGGCGGCGAAGGGCGCCGGCGCCGCGGGCGGCGCGAAGGCCGAGGACGTGGATGCGACACTGCCGGGCCGCTGGCCCGCGCCGGGCGTGGAGCATCCGCTGAGCCGCGTGATCGCGGATACGGCCCGCATCTTCGGGAAGCTCGGGTTCACGGTGGCGGACGGGCCGGACATCGAGACGCGCTTCAACAACTTCACGGCGCTCAACACGCCCGACCACCATCCCACGAACGACCGCACGGACACGTTCTGGATCGACAGCGCCGAGATCCGCGGCGAGGGCGACGCCCGGAGCCCGGAGGACCTGCTTCTCCGCACGCAGACCTCCCCCGTGCAGATTCGCACGATGCTCGCGAACAAGCCGCCCGTGCGCGTGATCTGCCCGGGGCGCACCTACCGCCGCGACACGACGGACGCGACCCACTCCGCGAACTTCCACCAGATCGAGGGGCTCTACGTCGATACGAAGCCCGTGTCGCTCGCGGACCTCAAGAGCGTGCTCGCCTACTTCGCGAAGGAGATGATGGGCGACAGCGTGACGGTGCGCTTCCGGCCGCACTTCTTCCCGTTCACCGAGCCCAGCGTGGAGGTCGATTTCTCCTGCCACGTCTGCAAGGGCAAGGGCTGCGGCGTGTGCAAGCAGTCGGGGTGGATCGAGGTGGCCGGCGCGGGCATGGTCGATCCGCGCGTGTTTCGGCACGTGGGGTGGGACCCCGCGACGGTGAGCGGCTATGCGTTCGGGTTCGGCGTGGAGCGCATCGCGATGATCAAGTACGGCATTCCCGACATCCGCTGGCTCTACGAGAACGACCTGCGCTTCCTGAGCCAGCTGGTGTGACGGATCAAAGAGAGCCGGGCGGGACGCCCGGGACAATTTCAAAGAAAGGACAGCAGATGAACAGACGTGACTTCTTCAAGTACGGCGCGGCCGTTGCGGCCGTGGCCGCCATGGACCATCGGGTGCGGGGCGCGGAGATGCCCGGGTTCGGCCCCGGGGCGCCGAAGCCCATGAACAACCCGATCTGGCTGATGACCTCGGCGTTCGCCGGGGAGAGCTTCGAGGACGTGCTCAGGCGCGCGAAGAGCGTGGGCGCGCAGGGTCTGGAGCTCTGCGTGTTCCGCCGCGACTCGGACCGCAAGGACCACACGGCCACCCACCTCGACTACGAGACCTTCGACCTCGCCGCCGCGCGCCGCGTGGTGCGCCGCTGCAACGAGGAGGGGCTGCGCGTCTCCGTGGGCGCGTACGACAACCTGATCGGCGGCGACCCCGCCAACCAGATCGTCAACCAGAACCACATCCTCAAGCTCATCCGCATCGCGGCCCTGCTGGGCGGCGACGCGAACGACGTCGTCTGCGGCACGTTCGTGGGCTATGACCACGTGCTCGGGCGCACGGACGGCGGCTTCGAGAAGAACCTCGGCAAGTTCAAGAAGGTCTTCACGCCGATTCTCAGGTACGCGCGGAGCCTCGGCGTCACGGTGTGCGTGGAGAACTGCCCGATGGAGGGCTGGCAGCCCGTGACCGCGCCGGACTGCTACAACAACCTGCCGGGCTGCCTTGCGGCGCGCAAGCTGATGTACGCGATTCTCGACGACGAGGCCTCCGCGGCGCTTCAGGAGACGTACGACCCCTCGCACGACATCTGGCAGCACATCGACCCGAGCGACGTGATCGAGGCGATGGACTTCAACCGCCTGCGCCGCGTCCACATCAAGGGCACGCGCAACTACCCCACGACGGCCGAGGCCGTGCACTGGGGGCGCCTCTTCCCCGAGCAGGTCGTCGACAAGGCCCTCGCGCAGAAGGCCGGCGTGCCGATCGCCGCGAACGAGTGGGCGCGCCTTAACTACGAGCCGCGCCTGCCGGGCTTCGGCGGCAGCGATTCCTGCGACTGGACGAAGTTCCTCCAGACGCTTATGAAGAAGGGGTTCAAGTATCCCTTCGTCATCGAGAACGAGGGCTGCAACTCGTCCCACACGGGCAACATGGGCGCGACGCTCCAGGGCTTCCGGGCGACGATTCTCAACACCGCCCCGGTGGTGTGGAACCTCGGCAAGGACGGCTTCGCGTTCGACGCCTCGGCGCTCAAGCCGATGGTCGAGGCGACGAAGGATTTGCCCGTCATGACGATGGACAAGCTGGCCTGATGATTTCCGCGTTCCGGCGTGGAGCGCGGGAGGACGTAGACTGATTCGGAAACAACAAGGAGATGCCATGAATCTTTCGAGAAGAGGTTTTCTGGGTGCGTTGGGTGCGGCGGGTGCCGTATCCGCCTTCGGCGCCGGCGGCGCGTGCGCCGGTTGTGCGCAGAAGGGCAAGGTTGCCGTGCAGCTGTATTCCATCCACAAGTACATCCCGACGGTGGGGCTTGAGAAGGCGCTTGCGGACGTCGCGAAGATCGGCTACAAGGGCGTCGAGTTCGCGGGCTACTACGGCAAGTCCGCCGCCGAGCTCAAGAAGATGCTCGACGACAACGGCCTCGTCGGCTGCGGCACGCACGTGGGCCGCGATGCGTTCAGCCCCGCCAACGTGAAGAAGACCTGCGAGTTCAACCTCGGCTACGGCAATACCACGATCATCTGCCCCGGCGGCGGTAACTTCCCGAAGAAGGGCGAGAACCTGGACGACTTCCTCAAGATGCTCGTTGACTACTACAACGCGGCCGCCGAGGAGGCCGAGAAGTTCGGGTGCTCGATCGGCCTCCACAACCACACGGGCGAGTTCGACCTGAAGATGAAGGACGGCACGACGTACTGGGACTACTTCTTCTCGCACACGCGCAAGAACGTCTGCATGGAGCAGGACGTCGGCTGGACGACCTGCGCCGGGCACGACCCGTGCGAGCAGTACAAGAAGTATCCTCACCGCTCCCCCACGCTCCACGCGAAGGAGAACGGCATGGGGCGCGGCGTGAAGCAGTTCGACGCCATTCTCGGCCAGCCCGGCCGCGACGCGGAGGGCAAGGTCTGCGCGAAGGGCGTTGACTGGGACAAGCTCGCGGTCGCCGCGGACGCCGATGGCGTGAAGTGGTGGGTCGTCGAATGCGAGCGCCACTTCGAGACGCTCGACGCGATCACCCCGTCCTTCGCCTTCCTCAAGAGCAAGGGCCGCTGCTGAGGCGCGCGCGCATTGGCTTTCAACCACAGAACGGAGAATGAACAGATGAACCTCAATAGAAGAAACTTCCTCTTCGGCTCCGCCGCCGCGACGGCGTTTGCCGGATGCATCGGTGCCACCACGAAGATCGGCCGCCGCGAGCTCAAACCCGGCGAGAAGCTCAACTTCGCCATGATCGGGTGCGGCATCCAGGGCCGCAGCGACATGATGCCCTTCGCCACGAGCGACAAGATCAACGTCGTTGCCGTCTGCGACTGCGACAAGGAACGCGCCGCCGACGCGAAGGCGCGCATCGACAAGGCCCAGAAGAACACCGCGTGCCGCGTGGTGACGGACTTCCGCGACATCATCAAGGACCCGATGATCGACATCGTCGGCATCGCGACGCCCGACCACTGGCACGCCTACATCGCCGTCGAGGCGATGAAGAACGGCAAGGACGTCTTCTGCGAGAAGCCGCTCACGTTCTCGATCGACGAGGCCAAGAAGGTGATGTGCGCGCAGAAGAAGTATGGCCGCGTCTTCCAGACGAACGCCTGGCAGCGCAGCTGGTACCTCTTCTGGACGGCCGTGATGCTCGTCCGCAACGAGAAGTTCGGCAAGATCCGCTACGTGGACGCGAACTACGGCCGCGCCGCCTCCAAGCTCGGCGGCCCGTCCCACCCAATCCGCTTCTTCGACGTTCCCGCGAACGCGGCGAAGGAGGGCGCGCCGAACCCGAACGTCGATTGGGATATGTGGCTCGGCCCGGCCAAGTGGCGCCCGTACTCCGACCAGCTCGCCCCGCGCGGCGTGAACAAGTTCTACCCGATGTTCTGGCGCTTCGACGACGACTTCGGCACCGGCTACAACGGTGACTGGGGCGCCCACCACCTCGACATCGCGCAGTGGGGCATGGACATGGACAACTCCGGCCCGTACAAGATCATCCGCTCCGACGAGCCCTATTCGACCGACCTGTTCCACGGCTGCCGCCGCCAGTTCGGCATGAAGATGCTCTTCAAGAAGGACTACGGCGACATCGAGCTCTACCATGGTCCGTTTGGCACGTGGGGTACGGTGTTCTACTGCGACAACGGCATCGTGGCCGTCAACCGCGGCAAGATCGCGGTGTGGGAGGGCACGGGCCTCGTGAAGCCCACGACGGAGATCCGCAAGGCGATCGACAACGCCTCCTTCATGCCCGACAAGATCGTGGCCGCCTCGGTCGGCAAGGACTACGGCACGGATACGACGATCCGCAAGGACTCGAAGCTCGGCGACGTCCTCAAGCTCCTCGACACGAAGTACGACCTCGCGCACGCGAAGGTTCAGGTCTTCAAGGCATCGAAGGACCACGCCCACACCGAGGACTTCATCGAGAGCTGCTACTCGCGCAAGTGCACGATTTCGTCGGCGTTCGTCGGCGCGCGCGCCGCGATTCTCTGCGGTCTGTGCAACATGAGCTACGTCCACGACACGGGCTTCGACTGGGACCCCGTCAAGAACGAGTTCGCGAACGGCACGGGCAAGGGCATCTCGCTCAAGCGCGACTACTGCCGCAACGGCTGGGACGTCGTTGTCTAACGCCCCCTCGCGCCGAAAGGTGTAGCGGAAGGGCCGCCCCGCAATGGGCGGCTCTTTCTTTTTACCTTACCGCGCGCCACCCGTGCAATCGTGCCGCGCGCGGCGTGCCGTCATCGGCTCGACCGTTTTGTGGTATACTATCCCGCATGACAGGGAAATCGGCAGTCTATCCTGGGACGTTCGACCCCATGACGCTTGGTCACTTCGATTTGATCAAGCGCGCGGCCGGGCTCTACGACCAGTTGATCGTGGCGGTGGCGGCGACGAGCACGAAGAGCGGGGCGCTCTTCGACGCGGCGCACCGTCTCGCGATGATCCGCGAGGACGTCGAAGGGGCGGGGCTCGCGAATGTGGCGGTGGAGCCGCTGGATACGCTGCTCGTCGATTTCTGCCGGCGGCACGGCGTGCGCACGGTCATTCGCGGCGTGCGCGTCTACTCGGACTTCGAATACGAGTTTCAGATGGCCCTCACGAACCGGCGTCTGGCGCCGGAGATCGAGACGCTCTTCATGATGCCGAGCGAGAATCTCGCCTATGTGACGGCCTCCACCGTGCGGGAGATTGCCCGCTATGGCGGCGACACGTCCCCGTTTGTCACGCCCGCCGTGCAGAAACGCCTTCTGGAGCTGAGGCACTGATGGACGAGAAGCTGGTCATAGACGTTGCCCGGCTCGATGCCGGGGGCGAGGACTTTTCGGGAGTTGTGGACGATGCCGTCCTTGAAATGGATGGCGAGCTGCTGCGCCCCTTTGGGGGGATTCGCTACGAGCTCTTCGTGCAGCTCTTTGGCTCTGAACTCCTCGTGCGGGGCACGTTGGCGCAGGACTTCGACGCGGTCTGCTGCCGCTGCGGCGGGGACTTCGACTTCACCGCGAAGGTGGACGATTTCACGGCAAGCGTCGAAGTCGGCGAGAAGACCGATTTCGTCGATTTGACGGATGAGCTCAGACAGAGTATAATACTCACTTTGCCGTCATACCCGGTTTGTCGGCAAGACTGTCGTGGCGTGTGCCCGACGTGCGGGAAGAACCTCAACGAGGGGCCCTGCACGTGTCGGCACGTCGAACAGGACAGTCGCTGGGGGGCGCTCGACGCCCTCGAACTGGGAAAGTAGTTTGGTTCAAGACAAGCAGAAAGAGAGAGCATCATGGCATCACCTAAGAACAAGAAGTCCAAAATGCGCAAGCGCCAGCGCGTGGCCCAGCTCGAGAAGGCGATTCTCGCGGCGGTGCAGACGTGCCCGAACTGCGGCGGCATGAAGCAGGCGCACCACGTGTGCCCGAACTGCGGTATGTACAACGGCCGCCAGGTGCTCTCCATCAAGGCCAAGTAAAGGGTTTATGACGCGCGTTGCGCTCGATGCGATGGGCGGCGACAAGGCCCCGGGCGAAATCGTCCGGGGCGGCGTCGAGGCTGCGGTCGGCTTGGAGGACGTCAAGGTCATCCTGGTCGGCGTGCAGGAGTCGATCGAGGCCGAACTGGCCAAGTACCCCAAGGACGTCGAGAAGGCCCGCAAGGCGGGGCGGCTTGAGGTTGTGGGGGCTACTGAAGTCCTGGAGATGGATGACGAGCCGGCCCGTTCGGTGCGCGCGAAGAAGGATTGCTCGATCAACGTCGCCATGCGCCTCGTGAAGGAGGGCAAGGCGGATGCGTTTGTGTCCGCCGGCAACTCCGGGGCGGTGTCGGCGAGCGCGATCTTCAATCTGGGCCGCATCAAGGGCGTGCACCGCCCGGCGATTGCGGCCGTCCTGCCCACGCGGCGTCCCGTTCGCCCGCTGCTCCTTCTGGATGCGGGGGCGAACATGGACTGCCATCCGGATTGGCTGGTTCAGTTCGCGATCATGGGCAGCGCCTATTCGAAGGCGGTGTTGAAGCGCACGAAGCCGCTGGTGGGCCTCCTCTCCATCGGGACGGAGGACTGCAAGGGCAACGAGATGACCAAGGAGACGTTTCCGCTGCTCAAGGACGTGGCGGGGATCGACTTCCGCGGCAACGTCGAGGGGCACGACATCTTCCAGGGTCAGACGGACGTGGTCGTATGCGACGGCTTCGTTGGAAACGTCGTCCTGAAGACTGCGGAGTCCCTTGCGCACGCGGTGGGGTACTTCCTGAAGAAGGAGTGCTTCAAGGGGCTTTCGCGGATTCTGGGTGCCGTTCTGCTGAAGGGCGCGTTCAAGTCGCTCAAGCAGCAGCTGGACCCGGATATCTATGGCGGCGCGCCGCTGCTGGGCGTGCCGGGTGCAGTGATCATCACGCATGGATCATCTTCGCACAGGGCAATCTACCATGCCGTCCGCGTGGGTGCGAACGCCGCCCGCAACGACGTCACGGGGTTGATTGCCAAGCAGATCGAGGAATACGAGTCCTCGCGTAGAGTGCTTTGACGATTCGGCGATTGGGCCGGTCGTTTCATCGGAGCGTTGCACAGCCTGGTAGTGCGTCTGCTTTGGGAGCAGAATGTCGGAGGTTCAAATCCTCTCGCTCCGACCAATTTTTTGACCAAGGAAGGTTCTTTCATAATGGCGTACGACAAAATTCAGGTTCCCGCGGGCGAGAAGATCACGATGAAGGATGGGCGGCTCGTCGTCCCGAACAACCCGATCATTCCGTTCATCGAAGGCGACGGCACGGGGCCGGACATCACGAAGGCGGCGATGACGGTGTGGAATGCCGCGGTGAAGGCGGCCTACGGCGAGAGCCGGAAGATTTTCTGGATGGAGGTCTACGCGGGCGAGAAGTCCAATGCGGTGTATGGCCCGAACACGTGGCTGCCGCAGGAGACGCTTGATGCGTGCCGCGACTACCTCGTCTCCATCAAGGGGCCCCTCACCACGCCCGTCGGCGGCGGAATCCGTTCGATCAACGTCGCGATGCGCCAGCAGCTCGACCTCTACGTGTGCCTGCGGCCCGTGCGCTGGTTCAAGGGCGTGCCCTCCCCCGTGAAGCATCCCGAGCTTACGGACATGGTGATCTTCCGCGAGAACACCGAGGACATCTACGCCGGCATCGAGTGGCTCTACGGCACGCCCGAGGCCGCAAAGGTCGTCGATTGGCTCACCCGCGAGATGGGCGTCAAAAAGATCCGCTTCCCCGAGACGGCGTCCATCGGCATCAAGCCCGTCTCCCTCGAAGGCACGGAGCGCCTTGTGCGGGCCGCGCTCGACTACGCGATCGCGAACGACCGCAAGTCCGTCACGCTCGTCCACAAGGGCAACATCCAGAAGTTCACCGAGGGCGCGTTCCGCGACTGGGGCTACAAGCTCGCGCAGCGCGAATACGGGGCCACGCTGATCGACAAGGGGCCCTGGTGCGAGTTCAAGAACCCGAAGACGGGCCGCATGATCACGGTGAAGGACTGCATCTGCGACGCCTTCCTCCAGCAGATTCTCACGCGCCCGGCGGAGTACGACGTGATCGCCACGCTGAACCTCAACGGCGACTACGTCTCGGACGCCCTCGCCGCCACGGTCGGCGGCATCGGCATCGCCCCCGGCGCGAACATCAACTACATGACCGGCGTCGCCGTCTTCGAGGCGACCCACGGCACCGCGCCCAAGTACGCGGGCCTCGACAAGGTCAACCCGGGCTCGCTCATCCTCTCCGGCGAGATGATGCTGCGCTACATGGGCTGGACCGAGGCGGCGGACAAGATCGTCGAGGCGATGGACAAGGTCATCGCCGCCAAGATGGTCACCTACGACTTCGCCCGCCAGATGGAAGGCGCCACCGAGATCGCGTGTTCCGCGTTTGGCGAGGCGCTTGCCGCCGCGATGGCCTGAAGTCGGGCCGCCCGGGAGGGAGGGGAATATGCCGCTCGCATACGCAATCATCATGGCCGGGGGCAACGGTGAACGCTTCTGGCCGCTCTCTACGCCGGAGCGTCCCAAGCAGTTCCTCGATCTTTTCGGGGGCACGCCCCTCATCCGCCAGGCGGTCGATCGCCTAGCGGGGCTGATTCCTCCCGAGCGGACCTTCGTGGTCACGGCCGATCGCTTCACCGCCTTCACGCGGGAGGCGCTCCCGATGCTGCCGCCCGAGAACGTGATCGGCGAGCCCTGCCGCCGCGACACCGCCGCCGCGGTTGCGACGGCGTGCGGCCTCGTCCTCAAGAAGGGCGGCCCCTCCGCCGTCGGATGCATTCTCACGGCGGACCAGCTGATCTCCCCTGCGGAGGACTTCCGCGCCACGCTCGCCGACGCCATTGACATGGCCGCCCGCACGGACGCCATCGTCACGATGGGCATCGTGCCTTCGTGCCCGGAGACCGGGTTCGGCTACATCGAGTGCGGTCCGCGCGTCGATTCCGGCACGCGCACCGTCTTCCACACCGTGCGGCGGTTCGTCGAGAAGCCGAACATGGAGACGGCGCGCTTCTACCTTGCGGCGGGCGGCTTCCTCTGGAACGCGGGCATGTTCATCTGGGCGGCCTCCACGATGCGTACGGCCTTCCAGACGACGGCGCCCGACTTCGTCCCGCTCATCGACGCCGTCGCCGCAGGCGACCCCGCCGCCGAGGTGAACCGCGTCTACCCCGCTCTGCGGTCGATTTCCATTGATTTCGCCGTGATGGAGCACGCAAAGAAGATTCTCGTGGCGGAAAGCCGCTTCACCTGGGACGATGTGGGGTCCTGGACTGCGGTTGAGCACCATTTCGCCCAGGACGCCGCCGGCAACACGACGCTGGGGCCGGCCCTGCTCCGAAACGTTACTGGCGCCGTCGTTGTCAATGCGCCGGTCAACGGGAACGGCAACGACCATCTGGTCGTCGTGGCCGGTCTATCCAACGTCGTCGTGGTCCACACGCCCACCGCGACGCTCGTCTGCACACGCGATCAGCTGAAGAACCTCAAGTCGATCGTGCGTGACGTCCGCGCGCCGAATTGACAATCGCCGCGAGTCGGTTCGGCGTGTTCGCCGCCCGAGAGTGCCGTCGGATGAAGCACGAGAGACAGATGTCGGAGGCTTTTCGGACGGCGGCGGTGCTGGCCGTGGCCGGCGGGTTCCTCGAAGCCTATACGTTTGTTCTGCACGGGCACGTCTTCGCCAACGCGCAGACGGGTAATATCGCGCTGTGCGGGATGTCCCTGGCCCAGGGCGATTTCGCCGCCGTGGTCAAGTATCTGATTCCAATCCTCGCCTTTGCCGTCGGCGTTGGTTTCGTCGAGATCGTCCGCATGCGCTGGCGCGCGTTGTCGTGGCTGCACTGGCGGCAGCTGATGGTGTTGATTGAAGCGGCGATTCTGACGGTCTGCTTCTTCCTGCCGGGTGGACGTGCAGACATGGTGGCGAACCTGATCGTCTCGGTGGCCTGCGCGCTACAGGTCCAGACGTTCCGCAAGGTGCACGGCGCGCCGTTCGCCTCGACGATGTGCACCGGGAATCTGCGCTCGATGACGCTGGCGCTGATCGCGTGGCGCCGGACGGGGCAGCGTGAGGCACGGCTTCAGGCCGTTCATCTCGCCGGCGTGACTTGTGCGTTCCTCCTTGGGGCCGCCGTGGCTCTGCCGTTGATTTCGAGATTCGGCGAACGGGCGGTTCTTGCGCCGATGGCTCTTTTGCTGGCGGCGGTTGCCCTGATGACGGCTCGACCGTAGTGTGGGTGTGGGGCCTCGCACGCACCAACGTGACGGAGGGCGGCATATCCACAAATCACCTGTCAAGAAGCCACCTTTTGTGAGCGTGTAGAGAGCGGCCGATTTCAAACTCCGAGCGTTTACAAAGGGCGGTTCTAACGAACCGCCTGAAGCTTCGCGTTTCCTCAACGGCACTGCATTGACCCATCAGTCATCAAAGGAGTCCTTTCTATTTGACGAATTGGCAGGGGATTGGTTTTGTGTCGGCGTCTTCGACGCCGTGTTCGGCAGACGAGGGCCCTCCGCCACCGTCGGCCATTTACCACTGTATATCACCACTGTCACTTGCCTCTCTCTCCTATATATAAGGTAAGGCTATACCTATATATATAAGGAATGGGGGCTGGTATATAAGGAATGGGGGCTGGTATATGAGGAATAGGCTATATGAGGGATGGGGGGCTGGCAGGGGGCGGACGCCCCTGCCACCGAACCGAAAACAGGCTTCTTGTCGTGTCATTTTTGATAGCTAGAAGCCGTTTTTGATAATGAGAAGCCGTTTGATAGCGAGAGGCCGTTGAAAGATGCGAAGCCTCAGGCGGGGAATTTAGCGGCGTCGAAGATGCCGACTCGAAATCAGTCGCCATTTGGTCAAAGAAAGGTCGTTGAGAAAGCGCGAAGCATCAGGCGGTTCGTTAGAACCGCCCCTTTGTAAACGCTCGGAGTTTCTTAAAACCGGGCGGTGGGTCTGCGGATATAGCAGATATGGCGGGATGGGTGGCGGGGGATGGTCTAGGTGGGGATGTGGAGCGGTCTAGGTGGGGGCGCGGTTTCGTCCAAGAGGGGGCGAGGGGGTGTCCAGGAGCGGGCGTGGTTTCATCTAGGAGGGGTAGGCGTTTCGCCTAGGAGGGGGCGGTCGGGTGGTGCGCATCACTCCGGTCGAGGGTCGCGCCACCCACCGGTCAAGTGTCGGGGCGATCTGGGGCTGGGTTGCGCAAGAGAATGAATTC
>JBJEWG010000088.1:0-3073 GCA_051884935.1 Kiritimatiellia bacterium
GTCTGTATGGAATAATACCATCGGTGCGGTATTGAAAACCAGACTTTTCAAGGGTGACCCAAACTGTAAAAACAAAAAAGTTCGGGACTGGTCCATCGTCAATGCCGCGAACCAGGTGATGCTGGGGGGCGGCGTTGACGGGGCGATCCATCGGGCTGCAGGGCGTGAACTCTACGAGGTGTGTCTTAAAGTGTCGGAAGTACGTCCGGGGGTGAGATGCCCGACGGGCGAGGCTCGGATCACGCCGGGGTTCAAGCTGCCCGCCAGGTTCGTGATCCACACGGTCGGACCAGTCTATCGGGACGGCCAGCATGGTGAGCCAGAGAAGCTTGCTGAGTGCTACCTCAACTCGCTGGCGGTCGCCATCGAGAACGGTTGCCGCTCGGTTGCCTTCCCGTGCATCTCGACCGGGGTGTACGGAAATCCCATCCGCGATGCGGCCGAGATGCATCCCTGGTTGAAGGACGGTGGTTCGGCGAACAGGCTGCACGGAATCAATGTTGTGCCAATGGGAGACGGGAGGTCTCGGATTCGGCTTGCCGGATTTAACCTATATCGGTTTGGCAGTCATGATGAGATCGATGATGCGATGGCCTGGATAGGCTTGCTTCAGATGTGTTGGCACACTTTTTGTACGGCAAAGCTCGCCGTTTTTGCGTAGGCAACTTCTATTTTTGAGAAATAGTTGGGCTTGAGCCAAGACCGAACTGATTCTCTTCTGCGCCCCATTTTGGTATAATATATATGATAATCGCGGGTTTTCCTTATGAAGTTTAGATTCCTAATGCTCGCTATGTTTGTCGCGAGCCATATCGCACTTGCGAACTCGTTCGTTCTGCCTCCGCAGGGCGCGTCTGCGTTCGCCGATACGGAGATCTCGACCAACATCGTTCTGCGAACGCTTGATGACGGGCGAGGCCGCAAGGTTCTCGATTTCTCGCTTTCGATTGCCGGGACGTCGTCGAATTGTCTGCAGGTCGCGTTCGGGCGAGATCTGAACGAGAATGGTGTTCTCGAGCCATCCGAGACGGATACCGTCTATGGCTGGCGGAGCGGGCGTTACTTTGTCGAGGACGTGCGTTCGTGGAATAGGATCGTTTCGTCCGAGGTCGAGTCGGGCGGGTTGTTTGCCGTCCATGTCGAAGCCGATGGTCAATATCGGTACAGGCGCAGTTCCATGACCTGCGGCGGAGTGCCGGCATTTGTCGATCTGGTGGCATCTCGTCCCGATTGGCTCCTGCGCCCGGGATGGAATCTCGCCCGTGTGACTCGGCGCGGAGAGGGGGCCTCGACCGAGTGGGTTCGTTGCGAGTTGTCCACGCGTGGACTGGTTCTGAGCATCCGGTGAGGAAACGACATGACGGATTTTCAAGCCATAAAAGCTGTCTTCGGGCGAATTGTTCTTGTCGTTTGCCTGATTGGATTGGGTGCTCTCATGGCGGCTCTTGCCGGGCATTATCTCTCCCGCATTCCCCGCCGCGTCCGAAATGCGGCGAAACGCCTTGGGTGGCCGACCGTTCTCTTTCTGGGCGTGTGCATGGCCTATGCCACAGTTGTGGGCACCGTGACTCTGGCCGACAAGGAAGAATATGCGGCGCAACGGCAGCGGGAGATGGAGGAGAACGCTCTGCTCGGGGGCATGATCGCAGGCCCGCAGGACAGGATCTCCGGCGGCGAGGATTCGGAGCGCGTCTCGGGTTCATCGTCCGTTGCGGACAAGGTCGGCGGATTCGCGCAGACGATGGATGGGAGGATGGAGAATGTCCCGTCGGATGGCGACGGGACAACAGCATCGGGAGCCGTCACTCCAGGACTGACGCAGGACGACTTTGCGCGTGGGTTTGTCTGCACGCGTGTCGGGACGGGCGAGACGTTCGACTTCGCGCCGCCCGAACAGGCCTCCATCGTGTCCGATTGGCTGGCGTTCGGCGCGGCGGAGGACTGGGTCTATCTCGCGTTCGAGGATTGGGCGATGCTGCTCGGCACGAACGAGGTAGACCGTCTGCGTGTCTTCTCGCATGGACGGATCGAGCCTTTTCTCGGGCTTGGGGCGGAGCGGCTCGGCGCGGTGCGGCATCTCTCGGCCCTCGTTTCCTACGTCGGAGCCGTGTCGGATGGGCAGACGTCGTCGGAGTCATCGACTGTCCAGTCGCCGGAGGTCGGCGTTGCCCCGGCCTCGGAATGGTCGCGGCTTCCCTCCGGCAGCCTCCCCAGCCAGGTCTGGTATGCGTTCACGCCCTCGAACACGCTCCAGATCACCTGGCTGAACGTGCTCCTCGACCGCGATGTCGCCTGTCCGTTCTCCATGCAGGCCGAATTCTGGACGTCGGGGCGGTTCTCCTTCCATTATGATCTCTCGCACCTGGACCAGGGAACTCGGTCGAACCTTGTGGCAAGGTTGACGGACGGCTGTGCGCCGAATGCCGCCATTGGGGATTCGGCATTGCTGTCTTCGCTGGAGTTCAACGTGGTCGCGCCCGAGGACGCCGTTGACCCCGACCGTGACGGAGACGGCCTGCCGACCGTCGACGAACTTTTTGTCCATCATACGGATCCGGGACGGGCGGACACGGACGACGATGGACTTTCCGATGCGGAGGAACTTTCCGCAGGGACCGATCCGTGGAATCCCGATTCGGATGGCGACGGGCTTCTCGACGGCGAAGAGGTGGCTCGCGGCACGAATCCTCTTTCGTCCGACAGCGACATGGACGGATTGTCGGACTTCGACGAGGTCTGCGTCTACGGCACGAACCCTCTTGAGGCGGATTCGGACGGAGACGATCTAGACGATGCCGACGAGATTGCGGACGGAACGGATCCCATGTCGCCCGACACGGATGGCGATGGCCTTTCGGATGCAGACGAACGTGATGCCGGCACGGATCCGCTTGATCCTGATTCCGATGGCGACGGCGCGCCGGACGGGTGGGAGATTGACAACGGCTCGAATCCGCTCCTCGCCGACACGGACGGCGACGGGCTTGCCGACGGCGTCGAGATGAACATCGGCTCGTCTCCGCTTCTGGCCGACACGGATGGCGATGGCTTTTCCGACTTCGAGGAGTTTGCC
>JBJEWG010000089.1:0-3058 GCA_051884935.1 Kiritimatiellia bacterium
CGGACACGTCGCCGAACTGCTTGGCCGGAACTACACGCTCTGGCCTGGGTACTGCCCGACGCACCAGCTCATCACCGCGAAGGGCATTGCGGCGGCGCGTGCCCTCCACCCGAACGCGCCCGTGCTCGTCCATCCCGAATGCCCGAAGGACGTTCGCGCGGCGGCTGACCACGCGCTCTCGACGGGCGGCATGTGCACGTTCGCGCGCGAGAGCCCGGCGCGGGAGATCATCGTCGGCACCGAGACGGGCATCTTGCATCGCCTGCGGCGGGAGAATCCGGGCAAGGTCTTCTATCCCGTCTCGGAGCGGATGATCTGCCCGAACATGAAGAAGACGACGCTGGAGAACCTCTCCGAGTGCCTGCGCGAGATGAAGCACGTCGTCACGGTTCCCGAGGACGTCGCCGTGCGGGCCCGGCGGGCCGTCGAGGCGATGCTGAAGATTTCATGACCGTCGTCGTCGGGGAAGTGTCCGCGCAGGAAGGAATGCGATGAAGATTGTCTATCAGGGACAGGACATTGAAACCGAGCAGACGTCGGTGGCGGGGTTCCTCTCCGAGCGCGGGGTCGATGCCGCGCAGGTGATTGTCGAATACGCCGGCGAGGTCTATCCGCCCGGCACCGATCTCGCCGTTGTCCCGCTTGTGTCCGGCAAGGCGCTGGACGTGTTCCGTCTGACGGCGGGAGGCTGAACCGTGCCCGCAAACCCCTATTTGACGCCAGGGGAACGCGCGGTTCTCGAAAGCGCCCGCATCGGCATCGCCGGTGCCGGCGGGCTTGGGTCGAACTGCGCGATGCACCTGGTGCGCGCCGGCATCCGTCGCCTTGTCATTGTTGATTTCGACGTCGTCGCCGCGTCCAATCTCAATCGCCAGTTCTTCTTCCGCGATCAGATCGGGCAGAAGAAGGTCGCGGCGCTTCGGGCGAATCTGCTGCGCATCGACCCCGAAGCCGAGATCGAGGCGATCGACGCGAAGCTGGACGCCGATTCGGCGCGGACGCTCTTCGCGTCCTGCGACATCGTGGTGGAGGCCCTCGACGCGGTGGCGGCCAAGGCGATGCTGCTTTCGGCGCTGGTGGGCACGGGGCGGCGGCTCGTCACGGCCAGCGGATTGGCCGGTTGGGGGCGCTCCAACGCGCTTCGGGTGCGCCGGATGGGCGCGAACGTCGTCGTGGTGGGCGACGGCGAGACGGGTGTGGGCGACGAGGCCCCTCCAACCTCCCCGCGCGTGGGCATCGCAGCGGCGATGGAGGCGAACGCGGTCGTCGCGTGGCTGCTCGGCAAAGAGCTTTGATTCAGAAAGGATAGTAGGACAATGAGAGAGCTGGTGATTGGCGGACGTAAATTCACGAACCGCTTCTTCCTGGGAACGGGCAAATTCGCCTCGGGCGAACTGCTGAGGCAGGCGCTCGCCGCGAGCGGCACGGAGCTGGTGACGACGGCGCTCACGCGCGTCCACGAAGGCGACGCCGCGAACGACGACATCCTGAAGGTGATCGACCGCGACAAGGTGGAGGTGATGCTCAACACGTCGGGCGCGCGCACGGCGGACGAGGCGGTGCGCATCGCGAAGCTCGGCAAGGCGGCGGGCTACAACTGGATCAAGATCGAGGTGCACCCCGACGCGCGCTATCTGCTGCCCGATCCCGTCGAGACGCTCGCCGCCGTGCGGGAGTGCGCGAAGCTCGGCATGGTGGTGCTGCCCTACATCAATGCCGACCCCGTGCTCGCGCGCCACTGCGAGGATGCCGGCGCGGCGGCGGTGATGCCGCTCGGCTCGCCGATTGGGTCCAACCGCGGCATCCGCACGCGCGACATGATCGAGATCATCGTCGAGCAGAGCCACGTGCCCGTCGTGGTTGACGCCGGCATCGGCCTGCCCTCGCACGCGGCCGAGGCGATCGAGCTCGGCGCGGACGCCGTCCTCGCCAACACCGCGGTGGCGGCGGCGGACGATCCCGTCGCCATGGCCCGCGCGTTCAACCTCGCCGTCCAGGCGGCGGAGATCGGCATCAAGGCCGGTCCGCCTTCGGCCCGCGTCACGGCCAGCGCGACGAGCCCGATGGACATCTTCAAATAGCGGCCTGCCGGAATCGTCGGAGAAATCGCAATGTTTCCGCTACTCAAGTACACACGCGAGCAGGTCGAGGCCTACTATGCCCGGGTCACGCCCGAGATGGTGCGCGCGAGCCTCGCGAAGGACCGGCACGACTGGTTCGACCTGCTGAACCTGCTCTCGCCGGCGGCGTATCCGTTCATGGACGAGATGCGGCGCGCGGCGCGCAGGGCCCGCATCAAATACTACGGCAAGACCGTGAGCGTCTACGCGCCGCTCTACATCGGCAACACCTGCATCAACTCCTGCCGCTACTGCGACTTCCGCACGCAGCACACGGGGACGGTGCGCCGCAACCTGACGCTGGACGAGATCCGCCAGGAGGCGGAGGCGATCCGCGCGACGGGCATCGACAACCTGCTGATCGTGGCGGGGGAGGACCCGCGCGTCAACACGGTGGAGCACTTCTGCGAGGCGGGCCGGATGCTGAAGAAGATGTTCTCAAACCTGTCCCTTGAAGTCGCGCCGCAGTCCGAAGAGGGGTATCGCGCGATGTTCGAGGCGGGCTACGAGTCGCTGACCTGCTTTCAGGAGACCTATGACCCCGAGCGGTACAGCTACTTCCATCCGGCCGGGCCGAAGTCCAACTACGAATGGCGGCTCTGGACGCAGCTCCGCGCCGGTCGGGCGGGCTTCCGCACGCTCGGCTGCGCGTTCCTGCTGGGGCTCTGCCCGTGGCGCCCCGAGGCGGCCTCCCTGGGTGCCCACGCCTTCTACCTGATGAAGGAGTGCTACGAGTCCAAGATCCAGTTCGCGTTCCCGCGCTTCTGCCGCGTGGCGGGCGGGTTCGTGCCGCCGCACGAGGTCTCGGAGCGGGACGTCGATCTGATGATGCTCGCGTTCCGCATCGTGTTCCCGCAGTGCTGCATGACGGTTTCGACGCGCGAGGCGCCGAAGTTCCGCGACTACATCGTGCAGTACGCGGCGGACAACATGAGCGC
>JBJEWG010000090.1:0-16284 GCA_051884935.1 Kiritimatiellia bacterium
CAGACACAACCAATTCAATCAATCATTCGGTTCGACTCCCCTCACCTCCACCATTCCAAAAAGTGGCATTTTATGATGCCACTTTTGTTGTTGCGAGATAAATGCGATTGTTTTGCGCGTGCTGGCGCTAATTTGCGCATTTGCGGTTTTCGGACGAAAGGTTCGTTTTTCTTCATCCAGCTGAATTCTCCGCCTTTAGGTCCCTATTTTGGGGTGGTTCCTATTTGGGTCTGGGTATGTAGTCCGAAAGTTTCGGACTTGCTCACCCCCCATTTTACAAGGGTCTGGACGGGGTTAGTCCGAAACTCCCCCGACTTTCGGATGAGGGTTCGTTTAGCGTGCGGCAGGTAAATTTTCACAAATACCCCCTTGTCATCGAATAGGAAATATCCTATAATACGCGCCATGACAAATGAGTGGATAGTAGAGTTTACCGATGAGTTCGAGCTATGGTGGCTTGAACTATCGGAACTTGTCCAGGAAAAGTGTGCCGCCGTTGTCGACCTGTTGACTCGTGAAGGTCCTAATCTTGGATTCCCTTATTCGTCCAGCATCAGGGGGTCGGTACATGCATTGCGGGAATTGCGTATTCAATGTGGTGGGCATCCGTATCGGATCCTCTACGCATTTGATCCGCAACGAAATGCCTTGCTGATCCTTGGCGGAGACAAGACGAGTAACGACCGATGGTATGAAGAGAATATACCAAGATCCGAAAGAATCTACGAACAATACTTAAAGGAAATTGAGGAGGAAGCAAAATGAGCGGACATCGTAACTTCAACGAACTTCTGTCGAAGATGTCGCCAGAGCGTCGCGCACGTGTCAAGGCTGAGGCCGATGACCTCCACCGCGAGTACGTGCTTTCACAGATTCGGCAGCAAGTTGGATTTACACAAGCGGATGTTGCAGAGCGGCTTGGTGTGAGCCAACCTACCTACGCGGAATGTGAGCGTGGAAGCAACATGCGCATTGGCACATTGCAGAAGATTGTCGCAGCCCTCGGCGGTGAACTTTCATTCCACGTTCTCATCGGTGGCCGCGACTACAATCTCCAAATGCCATAGAATTTAACAATTGCAACGATCCTAGATTTCCATATGCACTGTGGAGGAAGTAGAGGTTGTATATGAATGATTTTCATAAAGAAATGGCTCCGGTCTCTGCGGATGTAGTGAAGTCTATCAATGAGCTTGCCAATCCGAAATGGGCTATCCCATTTCTTGGACGTCGCCTTAATTCTGTATGTAAGAGTCAATTCAAAGAAGCTGACACTAAGGGGTTTAGCATAGAACTTCCTTGGGAGGGACAGGTCAAATATGAGTCTCACAATGCGTACGACGATTCTACTTACGTCCATGAATTGGTAGTTGCTGTATATTCAGAAGGCCCCGCCGCTGGACGCATAAAGTCAGTTCGAGCGCATCACTGGGAGCATTGGCATACCTCTTCCAACTGGCAAGATCATTCAGAAAGCCACACATGGGAAAACCGCGAACCAAATGAAAAGGAGATTGAGCAGTACAAGAAATTACTTGACGGCTGGACGGAAGGAGGCAGTTCAGAACAAATCCTATCTTTGACCAATGCATTGATATCTATAGTTCGAGTGCAAGGTGGAAAAATCCGAGTAAATATTGGTGATCATAAAGAGTATAACCATCCAGATTACAAGGCTATCTCAATTTCTATTTCGAAAGAAGGTTTACCAAAACCTGTAAATATCGTTATCAATCTAGATCATCTGGTTGAGGCTCTTGATTATTCAAGAATCTATGTAGAAGCAATGCACTCAATTGAAGATCGTAGGCAACTTGGAATATGTAATGACGAATCATGGACACTACAGTATTGCCTGAACTTCTTTGACATCTTCAAGACAAAGGAACTATATCAGAATATTGACTTGTCTCTGAATGCGTGGCTCTATAAATTGTACTGCTCGTGTTCGTATTATAGGGATTTTATGAATGTACAATCAGGCCTCTGGTGGCGTGATACATGGTGGCGACTACAAGATATTATCGAAAGAAAACATCGCATTGCGGAAAACAAAGATTTGTTATTAGCAAATTGTAATGATGGAGGATACTATGCCAAGAAGCAACTGCTAACCGACGACCCATTTCGTGACTTGGTGGGCAAACTCACAATTGCTCATAATCGCTCCATAAAACCCTATGCCATAGAAGTGCCATATTGGCTGTATAACACTGTTAAAGGTCAACGTGTTCTTAACGAGTTTAAGCCTGTGGTAGTTAATGGCATAAAATGGTCGATAAGTCCACGATGGGGTGATGAGGTGGCTATTGATTTGGCAGGATCGGAGGAAGTTGAAGAGCTTAAGGATGGCATTGCCGTCATCCCATATTTGATTGAGGGTCGTACAGTTACTGAAGTGTGTGTGCTTAAAGAGGTTTCCAAAAACTGGCGGAAAGTGGTCTTTGCGGCTCCTGACGATGGTGATCTAGATCCTGATCCTGTCAGCCCGACAAGTTCCATGTCCGATGATGAGTACGAAGTCGATTATGATGAAGACGATGATTATGTGGTTCCCAAATACGAGAAAAGATTAACAATCAACGACGGTGTTTTCAGGGGATGGGAAAATCTGGAGGAGGTTGTATGCGAAAGACGTTCTTGTTCATTAGGCTCCTATGCCTTTGAGGGATGTCCTAACCTAAAAAAAGTTGATGTTGGTAATAACACTATTGGAATGTCAGATAGGTGCTTCCGGTCATGTCCGGCACTTGTTGAAGTCGGGTTTATCAAGGGGCACATAGGCGCAGAGGCCTTCAAGGACTGTGTAAGCCTGAAAAGCATCGCCATGAATTATTGTTCCACAAGTTCAATAGTGGAATCAGGGATGGGGGAGTCAGCTTTTGCTGGATGCTCTGCGCTGGAGAGTGTGCGTATAGAAGAATCCGCATCAGATGACAAGGAGAATAAGATATATAGCCTTCCACGTAGGACATTTTTTGGGTGTACATCAATAAAAGAAATACACCTTCCTAAAAGTGTCAGGATTCTTGAGGAGGAATGCCTTGCGAGTTGTCCTCCAGATTGCGTGTTGCACTATGAGGGAGATGCATTCTGGTTTATAGGCAAAAACGCACTTCCAGAACTAAAGAGTGTTTACTATTGGGGGAAGACTATTCACTACGAAAAAGAAGAAATAGTATTTTCAACTCTGCTCGATAAACTTAGCATCAAACGCGCACAATATGTAGAAGCCTGTTTGAAGTATCAAGATACGGATTATTCTATTTCGGATATCATTGGAATCATCATGGGGAAAAAGCCACCTCGGCGATACAACTATCAAGATTATGACGATTATGATGATTATACGCCTAGGACTTTTGAGGATGCTCATGAAATATATGGCAGTAGACTGTGGGATGCATAGAAGAATTGTACACGGTCCCGAATGCTGTCATCAAACTTATTCATGGGTGCCTTCTTGCAGATGAGATAGGAATAAATATTTTACTATATGCGGCAAGCAGGAAGGCATCGTATAATCAATGGTCCCTATTTCCAAAACAAAATAGAGAAAGTTCCGTTTGAAAGCCGACAGGTGAAAAAGTCACCGATTCGGCGGAAATATGATACAATATTCGCGTTTCCTTATGACAGATGAGATGCTTCAAACGGAATATAAAAAAATAGGGAGCGTCGGTCCCTATTTTTGCGTGTTCCGTTTGAGAGTCCCCACCTCCACCATAAGGATGGGATGGGTTGTGGTTTTCGGGCACCTCGATTCGGACTGCCCTCTGGATGCTGTGGCGATTCCTTTGGAATCGGTTACGGTGTCGCTTGAGTCGGTCACGGTAAACGAGGCGTCCATTCGCACCGCCATTTCCCCGATGCCGCCTTCTCCTAGCCAATTGGCCGATGTAGCGCGCTCGGTGCAATTGCCGAAAGGGGAACGCCTTGCCGCGCTTGCGAAGGTGCAGGATCAAGATGTCCTTTTTTACCTGATGTTCAAGCTAGATTGCGACACGAATCTTGCAGTTCGAGTCGCGGCCATGGCGTCGATGGTAGAGACGGTACTGAATTTCGCGCGCGAGAGACAGCCGCATGTCTTCGCCGCACGTTGCCCGGGTGACGCCGAGCGGGCGCACGGATGATGCTGGAGGATGTGTCCGTCCCTTCCCGACGGTACGGTACATCAGAGCCGACGGACAACGCTTTTCCCTAGGCGATCTTGGATTCTACTGCCCAGTAAAAATAATTCTACTGCCCAGTGGAATAAATTCTACTGCGCAGTGGAATTTATTCTCGTGCGCACGAGAATTCGTCACGGCTGAGGTGAAACCACGTTCCCTCGTAGGTGAAGGCACGATTCCTCCAAGGCGAAACCACGCCCAACCTAGGTGAAATCGCGCGTCCACCTAGACCAAGCCACATCCCACCCCGTATAACGAGTGGCAGGGGCATCTACCCCTACCAACTATCATACATTACATATGATCCACATTATAATATGAAAATTGCGAATAGGGCGTATCTATCAGCGGAGGGATGGGGTGTTGTCAGGCGGGGCCGACTTGTCGGTCGTCGCATCTGAGACGGTCGAGAATCACCGCCAATTTCTCGCGCTTCGCCATCTCTCCCGCCAACGGGGATGGAAACAACGACGGTTCGGGGTCCTCGCGCGTTGCCGTGAAGTCCGTCACGCCGAACCCGATGAGGCGGATTCGACGACGCGCGCCCTCCGGCCACTCGCGGTCGAAGAGCTCCAGCGCCAGATGGCGAAACGTGATGTCGTCGCACGCGGGCAGTTCGAAACGCGCCTGCCGCGTGAGCGTGTCGAACGCGGCGTCGCGCAGTTTGATCCGCCCCGTACGCGCCCAGCGGGGCTGCGTCCGCACGCGCCGGCCGACATCCGCGACGAGGTCCCGCAGCGTCGCACGCACGACCGCGCGGTCCATCTCGTCCTCGCCGAACGTGTGCTCGCGCGAAACGCTCTTCTCCTCCTCGGCCTCCCAGGCGACGGTGGTGAAGTCGATTCCAAACGCATGGGCGCGAATCGACTCCGCCGCCGCGCCGCCGAGGATTTTGTCGAGGAAGCGAGGGTCCGCCCCCTGAAGGTCGCCGCAGGTGCGAAAGCCGTGCCGCGCGAGAATCTCGCCCGTCTTCCGCCCCACGCCCCAGAGAATTCCGACCGGGCGCGGCGCCAGCCAGGCACGGATTTCCTCCGGCTCGAACGGCATCACGTAAAGGCCATCCGGCTTCGCCTCCTCGCTGCCGATCTTCGCGAGCAGGCGGTTCGGGGCGATGCCGACGGAACAGGTGAGGCCACAGACCTCGCGAATCTCGGCGCGCAGGCGCGTGCCGAGCGCGTGGGCGTCCCCAAACAGGTGAATCGTCCCCGAAATGTCGAGGAAGGCCTCGTCCACCGAAACGCCCTCGACGAATGGCGAATAGCGCCCGAGGACCTCGAACACCTGCCGCGAGACCTCGTGGTAGACGTGCATGCGGGGCTTCACGAAGATGCCGTGCGGACACTTCGCGTACGCCGTGCGGCTCGGCATGGCGGAACGGACGCCAAACCGTCGCGCCTCATAGGAACACGTCGAAACGACGCCGCGCTCGTGTGACCCCGCGCCGACGATGACGGGCAGCCCCCGCCATTCGGGATGGTCGCGCTGCTCGACGGACGCGAAGAAGGCGTCCATATCGACGTGCAGAACAGTCGGCTGCGGCGTCACGCGGCCTCCCCTTCAGGGTTGAGCGGCGGCGAGCGGCGGCGTCATCCAGTCCAGCACGCCGTAGACGACGGCATCCGCGATCTTCTTCTGCCGGGTCGGGTCCCACGACCCCTCCTCGCCTTCCGGGAGGTTGATGAAATCGACTTCGATCAGGCAACTCGGCACGGCCGGGTTGCGGCAGACCGCCAGCGACTTCATCTGGGCCCCGACGTTCTTCACCGGGGCCATAACCTGGGCAATGTGCTTCTGGATGCACGTCGCGAGCGCCAGCCCGTTCGACGTGGAGGCGTAGGTCGCGGTGTAGCGCACCAGACGGGGGTCCCGCTGAGGTGCGGTCGCGTTGTGGTGAACGGAGATGAACGCATCCGCGCGCTCCTCGAAGGCAAGGGTCGGGCGGGCGAGCAGACCGGGGAAGGAATCGCCGTCGCGCGTCATCAGCACATTGAAGCCGGCCTTCTCAAGAGCGGCGCGGATCGCGCGCGCCTGCATGAGGTTCGCCTCCTTCTCCCGCCAGCCGTGCGGGGAGAGCGTGCCCGGGTCTCTGCCGCCGTGGCCGGCGTCCACGCAGATGGTGACGGCCTCCGGGGGCTTCCCGTAGGGCGGCCTGTCCGGGAATCCGTCGGCGGGGTTCGGGGCCAACAGCCCCTTGGGCGGCGGCTTCGTCCCGTCCGTGAGGCGCGTCACCGCGCTCTTCGGGAGGAAGCCGCGCCGATTCTCAAGCCAGACGACGATCCAGTTCGTGCCCTCGACCTCCGCGCCGCACAGAACAAAGTCACGCGGGAGGAAGAAGAGCGAGTCGGGCCCCTCGATTGAGGACCGCACGCGATTCGTGAAGAGGCTCCCCGTCGTCCGCCAGGCGCCGACGTCGCCGATGAGGGGCGAGTCGTCCGAATCAATGACGGGCGGCGGCTTGGACGGTGCCTGGGCGGGGGCCGCGACGACGAACGACCGCACGAGGCGCGCCCCCCCGCGGCACACCGTCAACACGTTCGTGCCAGGCTTGACCGGCACCATCTGGACGAAGGCCCCCGTGCGGTAGACGGCGGTGGTGGCCCCGTTCACATACAGCGTCTCCGTGCGGCCCGGATTGACGGCCCCCGTGACGTAGGTTTCGGAGACGAACGGCAGACGCTGCCGCTCCGCCGGGAACGAGACCGAAATGCGCTCCCCCCTCAGCACGCCGGCGAGGGAGAGGAGCAGCAGCGGCAGGAACGCTCTCATTTCGCCGACGAGGCGTTCTTTCCAATGACCTTCTGGACCTCGGCGATGAAGCGGCCAGGCGTCACGTCGCGCCCCGGGCAGTGGGCGCGGCCAATCTCCTTGTCGCCGCCCGGCGCAAGCAGAACGAACGTGGGGAAGCCGCGAACGCCGTACTTCCTGAGCAGGGCCTCGTTCTGGGCCTTCAGCTTCGGGGACTGCTCGGACTCGTTGCGCGGGAAGTTCAGGGTCACGCACACGACGTTCGTCGCCGCCCAGGTCTCCCACTCCTTCTCCGCGAACACCTGCTTATCCATCAGCTTGCACCAATAACACCAGTCACTGCCCGTGAAGTCGAGCATCATCGGGAGGTTCTTCTCGCGAGACAGCTTCCGGGCGGCCTCGAAGTCCTCGTTCCGGGCGCCGGCGAGCACCGTCGCCGCGACGAGAAGCATACCTATAGACAGCAGTTTCCTCATGGCATCATCCTTTCTTTTGACGAAATATCCGCGACAGTATACCACATTTCGCTCTTAGGCCCGCTCGTTGCGGAGCGCCGGGTCGAGAATGTCCCGCAGCTCGTCCGCAAGGTGGTTGAACACGAGCACCAGCGTGAAGATCGCGAGCGTGACGAACGTCATCTCCCACCAGATGCCCTGCCACAGGCGGAGTCGGGCGTTGTTGATCATGATCCCCCAGCTCGGCTCGCCCTGCACGCCGATGCCGAGGAAGCTGATGAACACCTCCGTCGCCACCGCCCCCGGGAAGCGGATCGAGAACTGGATGAGAATGATGTGCGCCACGTTGGGGAGGATGTGGCGCAGCATGATGCGCAGGTGGGAATAGCCCAGCACGCGCGCGGCCTGCACGTAGGCCCGATCGCGGTGCTTCATCACCTCGGCGCGGATCGTCCGGCAGACGCCGACCCAGGTGGTGAGCCCGATGCCGAGGTAGATGCCGAGCAGCCCCTGCCCCACGACGAGCGAGATGGCGAGGATGAACAGCAGCCCCGGCATGGACGCCACGGTGGCGCAGAGCCAGACGACGAACGAATCGACCTTCCCGCCGAAGTAGCCGCCCAGCAATCCCAGAAGGACGCCCAGCGGAATGGCGATGAGCGAGGTCATGATGCCGACGTGGAACGCGATGCGGGCACCCTGCACGAGACGCAGCGAGACGTCGCGCCCCAGATTGTCCGTCCCCATCCAATGCGCGGCGCTCGGCGGCTGATAGCGCACCTCCTCGTGGACGACGTTGTACGCCGGCGTCACGTCGCGCGCCCGTGCAACGCGGTACTGCACCTCGCCGTAGACCGCCAGCGCGAAATACGCCGCGATGACGACGAGGCACAGCCGCCCGCCGAATTTGAGCCTTCTGAAGATCTGCCGCATACGCCCCGCTTCCGTTCTCGTTCGTTCGCGCCGCCGCAGCCTAGCGCTTCAGTCCCGGCAGATCGCTGTCGATGGTCCACACGCCCTTCTCGGAGACCTTCGCGGAGAAGGCGGGGTCGCACCACATGCTGCCCGAGGTCTTGAGGTCGATCGGCTTATCCGGAATCGGGTTCGCGATCAGCGTCCAGGCCTTCCCCGCGTAGAACCGGCAGCCGCTGACCTGTATCTGCGTGCGGCCGTAGCCGTAGTCCGTCATCGCTGGATTGGACGAGAAGCGGATGCCGCCATTCCGCAGGGTGCAGTTGTTGAGCGACACGGAATCGACGGGGGTCGCGATCGAGAGGAAGGGAACGGCGTTCGTGTAGAGCACCTGGACGTTGTCGAAGACGATGCCCTCCTGCCTCGGCGGCTTCGCGCCCGGATACTGCGAACGGGAGAACTTGCCGAAGTCGTAGTGGACGGAGAACGCCGTGCGCGGCTGCCGGAGGTAGCAGTCGCGGAAGACGACGTTGCGCACACCACATTCGTAGACGGCCTCGTCCTGCACCCACACCCAGTTGATGCCGTCGAGCACGACCTGCCCCTTCTTGTGGACGGGGCGCGTCTTCGAGACGTAGGTGCGCCCATCGACCGGCATCGACACGCGGTAGAGCGAGCCACCCGTGACGACGCTGTCGCCCTGCTGCACCACCATGCCCTCGCGCCAGTCGCACCAGGCGCCGGCGAGGATGCGGCAGAAGTAGCCAATCGCGCGCGAGGGGTTGCAGAGGTCGTGGCAGTTCTCCACCACGCCGTCCTCGATCCAGCCCAGCTCGGGATTGCCGGAGGAATAGTCGTGCGCATTGAGCGCAATCGGGTCGTCCCCCGTGTCGAACACGCCGTTGCGGATGGTGAAGCGCCTGCCGCGGCCGAGGTGCACGCCGTCCTTCCAGCCGAATATCTTCACGTCATCGACGATCAGGTCCTCGAAAGTGCAGACGTGGATGCAGTACTGCCCGCGCCCGAGATCCCGACAGCGGAAGCGGTTGATCCGCACGTCCTTCGCGTAGAAGAACGCGAGATGCCCGCGCAGGCCGAACACCTTCCAGTCGTTGTGGTCCATCCCGTTGACGACGATGTGGAGGCCCGTGATCTCGATGTTGTGGTTCCACGTCTTCGTGAGGGCGCCCTTGTTGAGGATCACCTGGGCGAACTTCTTGCCTTCGTCGGATTTCACGAAGAAGACGCCGCTGTCGCAGACGAGCGAGGTGTCGTCCCCGATAAAGACCGTATCCGCGATCTTGTAGCGCCCCGGCCTCGTCACGCGCACCGTACCGCCCGCGTCGAACGCCTTCTGGAGCGCCGCCGTGTTCGCCTTGCCGCTCGCGTCGGGCGAGAAGCCAAACTCGGCCGCATCGGAGGCGCACGCCCCCAGCGACGCGACCAGACCCAGAATCAGAACAAGCCACCTCATCTCACCTCTCCTCCACGGCCGCCGTCAGCTTCGCCATCCACGCCGCGAGCCGCTGCGGCGTATCGCACTCGGCCAGCAGACGCAGGTAGGGCTCCGTGTTCGACTGGCGCACCGAGACCCAGCCCTCCGCGAACTCAAGCCGCACGCCGTCGATGTCGCAGCGCCCCGTCTCCGCGCCGAACGTCGCCGCCGCCGCCAGCACGCGGGCAATCGCGGCCGGCTTGTCGGCGACGCGGAAGTTCACCTCGCCGGAGTTCGCGTACTTGCCGCAGATCGGCGCCATGTAGCGCGAAACCGTCTGCCCCGCGCCCTTCGCCCGGGCGAAGGCGCCCAGAATCCGCAGCGCCGCCAGTTCGCCCGAGTCGCAGCCGTGGAAGTCGCGAAAGTAGTAGTGGCCCGCCAGCTCCCCGCCGCAGACCGCCTTGACCTCGCGCAGAAGCACCTTCGCGTAGGCGTGCCCCACCTTGCCGATCACCGGCTCGCAGCCCAGCGCGCGAATCGCCTCGATCGCGGCGCGCGAGGTGCGCACGTCGTGGATGACGGTGGCGGGATGCCCGGGCCGGGAGGCGGCGACCTCGGGGAAGGTCGAGGCGAGCACGGGGATCAGATAGTCGGGCTGAATGAATGCCCCCGTCTCATCGACGAACATACACCGGTCCGCATCGCCATCGAAGATGACGCCGCATTCGAGACCGCGCGCCCGCACGACGGCGGCGATCTGCTCGCGGGCCTCCGCCAACAGCGGATTCGGCGCGTGGGACGGGAACGCGCCGTTCGGCACGTCGTTGAGGAAGACCGCGCCGGGGAAGAGTTCGTGCGCGAGGATGGACGCCATGCCGTCGGAGCAATCGACGGCGAACTTCAAGCTGGCGTCAACGGGCCGAGTGTGGGCCCTGAGCCAGTCGATGTACCGCGCGAGGCGAACGGGATCGGTCGCAGGCTCGCCACCGTCGTCGGTGAAGTCGGGAACGGGCGAGCGGTCGGCCGCCACAAAGCGTTCCACCTCGGCGAGCCCGCTCTCGTACCCCACGGGAAGCGCCCCGCGCCGCGACACCTTGAGCCCGTTGTCGGAGGGCGGATTGTGCGAGGCGGTGATCATCACCGATCCGTCGAAGTCCTCCTCGGCGGTGAAGAAATAGACCATCGGCGTCGTGGCGAGCCCGAGGTCCGTCACCTCCGCGCCCGCGTCCCGAAGACCGCGCACGAGCGCGTTCCGCACGGCGGGCGAACTCTGGCGGCTGTCGCGCCCCACCAGCCAGCGCCGCCCCGCCACGACCTGCGGCAGCGCCCGCCCGACCCTGTACACGGTCGCGAGGTCGAAATCGGCCCCGAACGTCCCGCGCATGTCGTATGCCTTGAAGAATCCCATACCGCCTCCTGCGCGCGCAAGCCTACCTGCCGTTGAAGAAATCGACGAACTGCTGCTGCTCGTCAACCTCCAAGCCGTGCGGGTGGTGCCCGTAGCCGCCCCGGCGCTGAACCCTGATCACGCCGCCGAAGTCCTTGAAGCGCTTCGCGAAGAGTTCGCAGTTCGGCCCCGGCGGCACAACGGCGTCGGCGCCGCCGTAGAGCAGCAGAATCGGAATCCCGGCCTTCGCGATGGGTTCGGCGCGGTTCACGGGCTGCATCGGGTCGTTCGCGCCGACGTAGGTCTTGGCATCCACGCCATAGAAGCCCGCCACATTCCAGCCCGCCCAGTTCTGGAGCGTGGAGAAGTCGAGCAGCGGCGCGTCGAGGTAGATGTGCGCCACGCACTCCGGATACGTCGATGCGTAGCGGATGGAGTAGAAGCCGCCCCAGCTCATGCCGATGAGGTTGCCCTTCGCCGCGAAACCAAGCTCCTCCACGAGCATACGCTGGAACGCGCGGCTCTCCTTCAGGCGGGCGTCGTTCATGTTGCCGGGCTTCGAGACGAACTTGCCGTCCTTGTAGAAGCCGGGGCGGAACGTGACCACGCGGTAGCCGGCGGCGAGCAGCGCGGGCGCGCCCGTCCGCTTCGCGAAGGCGCCCGGCCACTCCATGATCCAGGCCCATGGATTCCCCGCGGCGGGCCTGTCGGGCTCGACGACCCACGTCTCGCAGCCATTGAACTCGAATAGGGTCCGCTCGCCGCCATACCACCTGTCGCTGCCGGTCACGCGATACTTCGCGGCGATCTTCTCCGCCGTCGCGCTCTTCGCCCACACGCCCAGGGCGGCCACGGCCGCCAGCGCCAACACAATCCTCTTCATGCGCCTTCCCCTTCCTTAGTCATTCGGATTCGTGTTGCCGACGCGGCGCGGCCGCGCCGGCAACACCCTTGCCGCATCCATCTCAGCCGATGGACCAGCCGTGGCGGACGTACGGCTTCAGAAGCGCGTTCGCCTCGTCGGAGTTCGTGAAGCGCCCCGCCGCCTGATCCCATTCGAGCTTGCCGGGGATGCGCTGCGAGATGCAGCCCAGCAGAATCATCTCGGTCAGCGGCACGGAGTGGTCGTAGTCCGAGAACGGGCGCCCGCCGCCGCGAACGGCCTCGGCGAACTCCCAGTGGTGGCCCTTCACGCGCGGCAGCGTCACGGGGATGTCCTTCGTGGCAGGATGGTCCTGATAGCGCGTGAACTTCGTCTCGCCCGCCATCATGACCTGCCCGTTCCACCAGATGCCCTTCTCGCCGACGACGGTCGTGCCGAAGAGGGAGTCGCGCTTGCCGTTCGTCACGCGCCTGCACGTCTCGGGGGCGGGCCCCGTCTTGCCGTCGAACCAGAAGATGTCGATCGGGTCCTTCTGCTTCCCGCTCCGCACGGTCACCTTCACGGTCGTCGCGGCGGGGAAGGTCTCGGCGAAGCGCGGCGTCGTCTGGATCGTCTCGGCGGAGATGGTCTCGCGCATGTCGAGCCCGCGCCAGAAGTAGCTCATCGCGTGGCACGCGATGTCGCCCATCGCCCCCGTGCCGAAATCGTGCCAGCCGCGCCACTTGAAGGAGTGGTAGACGCCCTTCTTGAACGGACGCTTCGGCGCGACGCCCAGCCAGAGGTTCCAGTCCAGACTCGACGGCACCGTGTCGCTGCCCTCCGGGCGGTTCAGCGCCTGCGGCCAGATCGGGCGGTCCGTCGTCGCGTAGACCTCATGGACCGGCCCCAGCACGCCGCTCATCAGAATCTCGATGGCCCTGCGCTGGCTGTCGGTTCCATTGCCGCCGTTGCCCATCTGGGTGACGACGCCGCACGCCTTCGCCACGTCGCGGAAGCGCTCCGCCTCCCACCAGGTGCGCACAAGCGGCTTCTCCACGTAGACGTGGCACCCGCGCTTCATCGCCGCAATCGCGCAGGCCGCGTGCATGTGGTCCGGCGTCGTGACGACGACCGCGTCGAGGTCCTTCTCCTTTTCGAACATCACGCGCCAGTCCTGGTAGGTGCGCGCCCTGGGGCACCGCGCGGCGACCCTCTGCGCGGCGGCGTTCAGATGGTTGAGGTCCACGTCGCAGAGGGCGACGACCTCCTCGCCGAGATTGTAGAACGCGTCCAGGTTCGCAACGCCGCGACCGCCCACGCCGACGAAGCCCATGCGCAGTTTGTCGCCCTTGCCGCGGAATCCCGCCTTCCGCAGAATCTCCACTGGCTCGGCCACGTAGGTGCGCTCCGCCCCGCCGACCGTGCCGCACCCGGCGGCAAGCGCCAACGCGCCGGTTCCGATGAATTCCCGTCTTGAGATGTTCGTCATCTAGTCTTCCTTTTCCTTTTGTTTATTCCCCAAATCCACGTCATGCCGGCAGCAGGGACTGCCCCGCGTCAACGGGCACGACCTGCCCCGTGACGGACCTCCCCTCCAGCAGAAAGGCCACCGCCTCCGCCACGTCCTGCGGCGTGGGGCGATGATCCAGCAGCACCGCGCCGCCCCGCTCGCGGTTGGCCGCGTCGGCCGGCGCCAGCACGGGGCCCGGCGCCACGGCGTTCACCCGCAGCACCGGCGCGCAGGCGACGGCCTGCGCGCGCGTCGCCGCCAGCAGCTCCCGCTTGGAACGCTCGTAGGGCGTCCGCGCCGCGCGCAGCAGCACGCGCACGTCGAGCAGATTCACCACGGCCCCGCGCCCCCCGCGCCCCGCAAGGCGGGCGTGCAGCAGCTCCGTCAGCCGCCGCGGCGCCTCGGCGTTGACGCGCATCAGGCGCGCCGCGCGCGCGGGCGACAGCTCCGGCGACACGGAGAACTCCGCCGCGTTGTTGACGATGGCGCAGAGGTCGGGCGCGCAGGCGCACGCCTTCTCGAAGAGAGCGTCCGCGGCGCCCGGATCGCCCAGGTCGGCGCCGAGGGGACTGGTCGCGTCGCGCGAGTGGACCACCACGTTCCACCCGCGCGCGCGGAGCGTTTCGCAGATCGAGAACCCGATCCGCCTGCCGCCCCCCGTGACCAGCACGCTTCCAGTCATCCGAAGCTACTTCAGCATCAGCTGCGTGAGCAGCTTCGTGAACCGCGCGGGGTCGGGAATCGCCGACCCCTCGGCGATGAGCGCCTGGTCGTAGAGCAGCTCGACGGCGTCCTTGAGCGCGTCGCCCGACAACCCCTTCATCTTCTCGACGAGCGGGTGGGCGGCGTTGATCTCAAGCGTGCGCTTCTCGTGCGGCACCTCCTGGTTCATCGCGCGGAGCATCCGCTCCATCGAGGCCGAGAGCGCGTTCGCGCCGGCGACGAGGCAGCACGGCGAATCGGCGAGGCGCGTCGAGACGCGCACGTCGGCCACGTTCTCCTTCAGCTGCTCCTTGACGCTCTCAAGGAACGGCTTGAGATCGGCGCTCGCCTTCTCGTTCGCCTCCTTCTCGGCCTTCTGGTCCGCCTCGCTGCCGAACTGGACGTCGCCCTTGGCGATATCGACGAACTTCTTGCCCTCGTATTCGCGCAGGTCGTCCACGAGCCATTCATCGACGGGATCGACGAAGAAGAGCACGTCGCAGCCGTGCTTGATGGCCTGCTCGATCTGCGGCGAGTGGCGGGCGTCCTCCAGGCGCTCGGCCGTGAGGAAGTAGATGTCCTTCTGGTCCTTCGGCATCGCCTTGAGGTAGTCGTCGAGGGAGATGCGCCTGCCCTCCTCGGTCTTCGCCGAGTAGTACATGAGCAGCTTCTTGATGCGGTCGGCGTTCGCGAAGTCCGTGCGCACGCCCTCCTTGAGGACGCGGCCGAACGCGGCGTAGAACTCCGTGTAGACCTCCGCCTTCTTCTCCTTCATCTCAAGGAGGGTGGAGAGGATCTTCGCGGTGACGGCCTGCTTGATCTTGCGGATCACGGCGTCGTCCTGAAGCATCTCGCGGCTCACGTTGAGCGGCAGGTCCGCGCTGTCCACCACGCCCTTCGCGAAGCGCAGGTACTCCGGCAGCAGCATCTCGAAGTCGTCGCCGATGAAGACGTTGCGCACGTAGAGCGAGAGGCCCCGCTTCGTGTTCGGCATGTAGATGTCCATGCCCGCCTGCTTCGGCAGGAAGAGCAGCGCCTTGAACTCCACCTGCCCCTCGCCGGAGAAGTGGATCGTCTCAAGCGGCTCCGTGTAGTCGTGGGTGAGATGCTTGTAGAACTCGTTGTACTCCTCGGGCTTGACGTCCTTCTTCGGACGCTTCCAGAGGGCCGTCATCGTGTTGAGCGGCTTCGGGGCCTCGGGCGCCTTCGGCTCCTCGCCCTCCTTCTTGGGCTCCTCCTTCTTCTCGGGGAGGCCCTTGAAGAAGATCGGGTAGGCGATGAAGTCCGAGTAGTCCTTCACGAGGCCGGAGATGCGCCACTCGTCGAGGTATTCCTCGAACTCGGGGCGGAGGTGCAGCATCACGCTCGTGCCGCACTCGTCGCGGGTGCCGTCCTCGATCGTGTAGGAGCCCCCGCAGTCGCTCTCCCACTGGTAGGCGGCCGTCTCGCCGCGCTTCCTGGAGATGACGCGCACGCGGTCCGCCACCATGAACGCCGCGTAGAAGCCCACACCGAACTGGCCGATCAGCTCGGGCAGATTGGAGCCGCCCTTCTCCTTGAGGGCGGCGCGGAAGGCCTTCGTGCCGGAGCTGGCGATCACGCCGAGGTTCTTTTCAAGGTCCTCGGCGTTCATGCCGCTGCCGTTGTCCGAGATCATCAGCGTCTTCGCGTCCTTGTCCGCGACGATCTGGATCTTCCAGTCCGGGTTGTCGGCGATGAGCTCGGGCTGCGTGAGGCCCTGATATTTCGCGCGGTCGATCGCGTCGGACGCATTTGAGATGAGCTCGCGCAGGAAGATTTCCTTCTTCGAGTAGAGCGAATTGACGACGAGGTCGAGCATTTCCTTGATCTCGGCCTTGAACAGGTGGTTCTTCTTTTCCATATTTACTGGGTTTCGTCTCCCTTTGGGAGAGTCTGTGCCTCCTTTTGCGAGTCATTCTAGACCATTTTCCGTGTGGAATCAAGCCCGATTTTACGGGGAGTTTCCGTATTGGGATAGGGCAGGTCATCGGCATAACTCGGGGTCGGTCATCGGCATAACTCGGGGTCGCTCATCGGCATAACTCGGGGTCGCTCATCGGCACAACTCGGGGTCGCTCATCGG
>JBJEWG010000091.1:0-3017 GCA_051884935.1 Kiritimatiellia bacterium
ACTCCGAGCGTTTGCAAAGGGCTCCGCTAACGCTCCGCCTGAAGCGTTGCGACGCTTCAACGACTTCTTGTTGACTTAACAAGGGATTGGTTGATTGGCCATGAAGCCGCGCGGCATCTGCGCGGAAACGGGACGCTCCCGCCTTGCACGCGGCTATATAAAGCCAACATAAAGCGCACAACAGAAAGGGTGGCCCTGCCTCGTGTGTGCGGCTATGCAAAAATAACATAAAGCGCACAACAAAAAGGGCGAACCTGCCTCGCGCGCGACTATATAAATAGGTAGGGGATGCTTTCTCTTAGTAGAAGGCGCTGTCTAGATCGAACGAGCCGTTGAAGAAGAGCGGAGCTTCAGGCGGAACGTTAGTGGAACCTTTTGTCAACGCTCGGAGTTTTTCATTGGGCGACGGAGTGTGGTTTAGTAGAGAGGGGGGCGTTTATAGGGAGGGAGTGTTAGAGGGGGTGGAATCTTTTGTCAACGCTCGGAGTTTCCTATTGGATGACGGAGCAGGGGCGTTTGGTAGAGAGGGGTTGTTTAGAGAGCGGGGGCGTTTGGAGGGAGGGGCGGTGAAGGGGATGGAGCCTTTGTCGATGTTTGGGGGGCAGGGAGTTCAAGGCTTATGATGGATAAGTAAAAGTATGTATTATGGGGAGGGGGGGGGGATTGTTAATTATATTGCGGCTCGGCATTGACGCGCACGGAGGAGCGTGGTAGACTATACGCCGATTGAGGAGAGGTAGGCGTTCATGGAGAGGCGGTCAGAAAGCGGAGTCGCTTTTCCGATGATTTAAGGTGACGGCCATTTAGGTGACGGCCATTTAGGTGACGGCCATTTAGGTGACGGCCATTTAGGTGACGGCCATCTAGGTGATGATGATTTGAGGTGGCGACGATTTAGGTGGCGGCGATTTAGGGCGAGGACATTTTAGGGCGATGACATTCGTCAGTTTGATTTGCGTGTGATTCGAGAAAGTTGAACAACAAAAGGAAGTGGGCATGAAAGTAGAATTGCTTGCAGGGATGATTGCACTCGGCGCGGGCGTGGCGTCCGCGGAGGTCATCTCAGCCGCGAACGGTCTGGACCTGACGAGTTCCACGGCGTTGGCGCAGGCCGCCTTCACGGCGGAGAACGGCGCGGTCATCCGCGTGAAGGCGCCGGCGAATCCGCAGCCCGGGTTCATGCTCCACCAGACGGGGGCGACTCAGGACGCAAGCGCGCTGCAGAATCCCCAGGACCCCGTGTGGGGCGAAGACAAGGACACCCGGCTGGATTTGTTCTACGCCGAGAATCTGGTGGGTGAACAGCCGGCGGGGATTTGGACGTACCAGGGGCGCTGGAAGGCGCCGAAGACGGGGGCCTATTCGTTCTTCGTCTCGATCGACGATCTGGGCGCGCTGCTGATCGACGGCTGCCCGGTCGTGGTGCAGAGCGGCAACACGTTCGGCACGGCGCAGGACGTGTGGCTCGCCGAGGGGTGGCACGACATCGAGGTCAAGTTCGTGAACACCGCCGACGCGATGGGGCCTTGGACGGGGCTCACGAAGGGGGTGGCGTACAGCCCGGACAACCTCGCGTTCACGAAGGAGAACGCGAAGGATGGGGTGCTCTTCAAGGACGCCGGCGACGGCAGCACGGTGCAGGCGGTGTACAACGGCGCGTTCCGCCGCAAGCTGCACGTCCCGAGCGGCACGGCGACGCTGGACCTCACGCAGAGCGGGCTCGCGGGGGTGTTCTGCTTCGGCGGGACGACCTTCGGCGGGAATTCCGGCGGCCTGCGCACGGGGGAGGGCGCGGGGCTGCTCGTGCGGGGGGCCGACCGGGTGCGCTTCCGCGGCGTGGACCGCGGCGACGTGCATTTCTCGCTGCTGGACGCGGACGTCGCGTTCGAGGGGAACGCGGCGGGCAAGGTGCTCGTCGCCGGCAGGACGTCGATCGCCCGGATGCGCGACAACTACGAGATCGAGGCCGGCAGCGACGTGGCCTACTGGGGCGCGGACATGATCGCGGGCGACGAGTGGCGGCTTGAGAACCGCAACGCCCATCTGCTGAACACGTCCGCCGTCGCCCCGGGGACGCGGATCGTGGTGGCGGACGGGGCGAATCTCACGCTGAAGCCCTGCCAGCCGCTCGGCGACGGCGACGACTGGATGTGGCACGGCACCAAGGGCACGTTCGCGAACGACTTCAACCTCGACGGGGAGAACGCGGCGCTGACCCTGCGCGGCTACTACGCCCTTGAGCTGACGGGGGCGATCACGGGCACGGGCGACGTGGTGGTGAACGACGGAGTGACCGAGGGGCCGGTGACGCTGAGCGGCGACCTCACCGGGTTCAGCGGCACCTACACGGTCGTGGGGAACACGTCTCTGGCGCTGAACGGGCGCCTCCCGGAGGGGGGCGTGCGGGCGATCCGCAACGGCATCAATGCGGGCAGCAACGGCGGCGGCGTGGAGTTCCTGGGCGCGACGCCGGCGGAGGTCCGCATCGGGCGCCTCTGGGGGTGCCAGGCGACGGGCTACGTGAAGGCGGCGGCGAAGCAGGAGATCCGCATCGACCGCTTCGCCGGCGTGAACGGGCTGAAGACCGAGAACCTGACGGACTCCCGCATCGTCATCGGCGCCGTCGAGGCGGGCGGCGTGATGGTGCTGCGGTGGACGGCGAACGTGCGGCTGGACGGGTCCGCCGCGGACGCCCAGATCCGGGTGGTGGGGAGCAGCCCCAGCCGGATCGAGCTGGGCGCGGGCTGCGACTACATCGGCGAAGTGGTGCTGGACGAGGGGTCGCCCACGGTGTATCTGTGCGGCGCAGGCGCCGTGGCGCGCGTGACGGGCGCGGGCACGGTGGTCGTGGAGGAGGGCGTGCGCGTCGATTCCCTCGGGCCGAACGTGGTGATCCGCCCGGCCGAAGGCGGGTCCCTGACCCTGACCGACACCGACAAGGCGGCGCTGGACTCCGCGCTCGGGGCGCGTCCGGCGCTCTGGCTCGACGCCTCGCGCGCGGACACGATGCAGCAGTA
>JBJEWG010000092.1:0-15922 GCA_051884935.1 Kiritimatiellia bacterium
CTGAAGATACCCGCAGGTCTGGCGGGATCGGGCGATCTGATCAAGCAGGGCACGGGGACGCTGTCGCTCTCCGGCGCAAACACGTTCACGGGGCGCTTCGTGGTGGAAGATGGGCGGCTTCAGCCGGAGATCGACGCCGCGCTGGGACCGGAGCCGGCGAACTACAAGGCGGACGCGATTGTCTTGAAGGGCGGTATTCTGGGATCGACTGAGACGACGTATGGCAAGACGGTCATTAGCCCGAAGCGTGGCATCACGATTGACGCGGCCGGCGAGATCGGGGTGCGGTCCGAGGGATTGCTTCGTATTCAAAGCCCAATTGTCGGAAGCGGCGATCTGCGTATTTCCTATCAGAGCGGAACGCTGCGCCTCGAAGCACCGTGTTCCTACACGGGGCGGACAGAGTTGGGATACAAGGGCCTTTATTCTACCGGCAACCAGTGCCTCCTGGAACTGGGCTGCGAGAATGCGTTGCCGGCGACGACGTGTCTTTCCGCCGCGTCCAAGGGGTCGTTGATTACGTCCACCGTGTCGGTCGAGGGAACGGTGCAGCGCACTGCGGGCATTTCGACTTCCGGAAACGTGCACCTCATTTTAAGCGGAGCGGGTACGATTCGTTTCGGCACGGACGCGGATGCGGCGCTTGCCATCTCCAATACCTATCTGACCGCCGGGATTACGCTCGCCTATGCCGGCGGTGGCGCGGTGACGCCGATGTTGACGACTGCGGCAGGGACGATGTTCTCTCTTGAACATGGCACGCTGGCGATGACGGCGACGGCGAAACTTGGGCCTTCGTCGGTGATGCTGTGTGCGGGAACGACCGCATCGTTCGCGGCGGGCGCGTCGGCTTTGGAGGGGAGCCTTGTCCTCGCGGGCGACGCCACGATCGCGGCGGTAGAGCCTCTGACTCTGGGTGGTGATCTTGTGCGCGCGGAAGGTGTTGCCGCGGCAGGCCTCACGCTGGCGAACGGCACGGCGGTGACGCTGGGGAAGACCGACAACCGTCTGCGTCGCTTCGACGTCAATGTCTCGCCGGAAACGGGTTTGACGCTGGATGGGTGGATCTTCGCGGAAACTGACCCGGCGGCTTTCACGCAGACAAAGGAGTGCGTGGTCTTCGGTCCCCATGCGGCGCCCGGGACTGTGGAGGAAAAGACGTTTTTCGTTGACGCGCAGATGATTGGGCTGACGTCCATCGATGCGCTTGGGGCTGGCATCGACACGCTGCGCGTGCGGAATGGAGGGTTTGTCGCGTTCCACACGGAGGGGACAGAGACTTTTGTGCCGACTCTCGATGTGGCGGAAACGAGCGTCGTGGCCCTTGGGGGCACGGGAACGTTCGATCTTTCCGGGACGGAGGTGTCCGGCGCGGGCACGATCCGTCTCGCCGGCGCGCGCGTGGTGGCCAAGGGCGATTTGCGGGGTGTGACGGTGGAGGGTGTGTCAGGCGAGCTGAACGTGTCGGAGGGCGAGACGGTGACGGTTGGGCCTGTGACGGGGGCGCTGCGCAAGACGGGCCTCGGCACGCTCGTTTTCGCGGGCGCGGAGGCAAACAACTGTTCGCTCGTCGTCGCGGAAGGAACGGTTCGCCTTGCCTCCACGTCGGTGGCGGTGCTCAAGGACGTGACGGTTGACGCCGGTGCGCGTCTTCTGCTGGATGCCGACGAGCAGATTGGAGACAACGCGGTTCTCCGCCTGAACGGCACGTTTGACCTCAATGGCCACACGGAGACGCTTCAGCGCTTCCACAATACGACGGCGGTTGGTTTTCTCCGTGACGGGTCCGATGCTGCGCTGATCAATTCGAGCGCGTCGCCGGCGACGATTCGAACCGTTGAAGAGAATGCCTTCTACGGACGCATCACGCGGGAACCGGGGGACATCTTGATGGAGTCCGAGAGCGGAATGCAGTCCCTTCTTGGCGCGGCAGACGCCATTGCGCCGACCACGATTCGCGCGAAGGGAGATGCCTCTGTGATACCCTATACGGGATGGAGCGAGGTTCGGTTTGTGCTCCATTCGGCGCGCGTGCGGGGTACCCGGCTTTCGCTCTCCGAAATCCAGCTGACGCTGGATGGTGTGCCGATTCCGCTGGAGAACGTCAATTCCGTTAACGTGGTGGGCACGAGCCTCGCCAACAACGGATTGGTGTTGCGTGATGGCCGGGCCGACACGGAGTGGCAGGCGACGGCCGACACGAATGTGGTGGTGATCGTCACTCTGAGGGGTTATCCGCGGGTCAACGGCTATCGGCTTGGTGCGGCCGCGAATGTTCTGGCGGCGCCGGCCGACTGGGATGTCTACGTGCGTCGTGCGGATCCCACGGGTTTTATGCTCGTCGATCGCAGGCGCGGCGAGAAGATTGTCCGGGCGAACGACAGGTGGACAACCTTCGACCATACGCTTTCCACCAACTATTTGTTCAGTGTGTCGAGCCGCCCGATGTCTCCGCTTGCGCCGAATACCCAGATCGATCTTGCGGGGACCTCGTTCAAGCAGATGTGCGTCGCGAATTCGGAGCCGCTTCTGGTCGGCCCCGTCGTTGGTACGGGCGGTATTCAGATCGAGAATGGCAGCACGTTCGCGCCAGCCGATCTGACGAGATGGCGGGGCACCTGGTCCTTCCTAGATTGCCAGAGTCTCTACGACCGCGCGACGATTCAGCTCACGACGGCGCGCGGCGGCGCGGCGGAACAGCCGCTTCGCCTCACGGCGACAACCGCGAACGTGACGGTGGAGAATGTAGGCGCCGAACCCATGAGCGTGCTTCTTGATGACGACGCGCCGGCCGAATCGATGCGGGGACGCCTTGCAGACGGTATGGCGCCGCTGGGTCTCATCAAACGGGGCACGGGAACTCGGACGCTTGCGACGGGCGACTCCGCCAACACGGGCGCAACAGTCGTCGAGGCCGGTTGCCTGAAGGTTTGCGGTGCCTTTGGGCCGGAGCGTCCCGCCTCGTGCCGCTATCTGCGCATCTGGCCGCAGCGGAACAACAAGGGAAATGATTCCAACGGTTTCAACTGGGGGATGAATGATTTTCAACTTCTCGACGCCGATGGAAATGTGGTTGCCTTCCCGAATGGGACGGAGGTGACGGCTGAGAATGGATTTCATGAGACAAGTGTGGCCGCCAATCTGATTGACGGCAATATATCCACGCGCACGTTGGTCATGAATACGAGCGAGGAGAAGACGACGAAGAAGGGATACTGCTCCTGGGTCGTGATTGACATGAAGACAGCCGTCTCCTTCACGGGGTATCGCTGGTATACGGCGCACGGCAACTCTGCGGACCAGAATCGCGTGCCGATTGAGTGGACAATCGAGACGAGCGACGACGGTATAACTTGGACCGTGCTCACGCGCCAGACGGAGGCCTACACGCTTGACTATGGCTCGGGCAATAACGGTTTCCCGCGTGGGCCTTACGCCCTGACGGGTGATGGCGGTGCCACGTCGCTCGCGACGATCCCATCAGCCTTCTTCGCCGGAACGACGCCTCGCTCAACGCACGCGCCCGCTCTCAAGGCGCGCTACTTCAAGTTTCAGCCCCACGAAACCTATGATATGAATGCGGGTGATACTGCCTATGGCTGGATGATCAGCGAGTTCGCGCTCTTCAGGGACGGCGAACGTGTGGATTGGCCGACGGGGACAACGCCGACGTTGTTTGGCGGTGGACTCAACACGAATAATGGTTCCAAACTGGAGAACATCTGCGACAATGTGACGACGGGTGGAGGGGATGGAAATTCAATCCACCGTGTATTCGTGACGCGGATGCCGACTTTCGTGACGATCGACGCTGGCGAAGAAGTTGCCTTCGACGCCTACGGATTCTACTCCGCGGCGGCTGGCGGTGTTCTTGAGCGCATTCCCACGGCCTGGACAGTGTCCATCAGCGCGGACGGAACGTCCTGGACGGTCATTGATGCGCGCGCGGGTGAGCGCAACATCAAGGCGAATTCGTATGCACTGCAGGGTATTTGGTCGATCGCCAACCGCTATCCGCTTCTGGCCGACTCCGCGGCCACGGATGCGATCGGCGATGCGTCGCCGGTGTCGATTCATGCTGGGGCGTCGCTTTCCGTCGATTCGTATTACGAGCGGTTCGGCACGCTCTCGGGAGAGGGGACGCTCACGCTCTGCCGGGATGCGGTGGCCGAGGTGAACGTCTGTACGGATGGAATCTTCGGCGGTTCGGTGACGGGAGTTGGCACGCTGGCCGTGTGCGGCGTCGCCACCCAGACGTTCGAGAACACCGTGATCGACGTGGCGAAGATGGAGCTCAACGGCGGTACCGTCACGGGGACCGCTTCGCGGACGGGGAACTTTGCGCTGACGTTCTCGGGTGGCGTGTGGGGCGGCACGCTGGACGTCTCGGGCGCGCTGACGGTTTCTGGTACCCCGACGTTCGTTCTGCCGGAGATGGGGGCGAATGGCTGCCGCCAGACGCTCTTCACCTATTCTTCCATCGATGCCGCTTCCGCCGCCGTGCTGACCGGTGCGGAGATTCGCGGAGCGCTGCCGCAGGGGATCAAGGCGAAGGTCCACGTGGGGGCGACCGCCTGCGTGCTCACGGCCGCGGCCGACGGTTCCGTGATTCTGCTCCGCTGATGCGATTCCGCTGGACGATGCGATGAAACGTATTTTGACCTTTGCAGCTCTGATTCCCTGCGTCGCCTTCTGCACGATGGAGGTGGTCGAAACACCGCGCGGGATTCCCCTTGTCCGGACGACGGACGTCCTTGTCGTGGGAGGTTCGTCCGCCGGTGTGACGGCGGCGGTCGCCGCGCGGAAAGCCGGCGCGAATGTGTTCCTCGTCGCGCCGCGTCCCTATCTTGGGGAGGACATTGCCGGCACGCTTCGTCTTGCGTTGGAGGGAGACGAACGACCCGAGACGGCGCTTGCCCAGGATATCTGGCTTGATCGGGAAATCGATCTGCCCTTTACCTATGTGGCGGATGCGCCGAGCGTCGCGCCGCACAAGGATACGGGGCGGCTGCTCTGCGACGGAACGTTCGACGATGCCATTTCGGGCAGCGTCCAGTTCGACGTGCCCAAGGTGAAGATCGACCTCACGCTCCCCCGTGCGACCGTCGTCGAGGCATTGGAGCTCGTGACCTATCGCCGCTACAACGATTTCGGCGTTGTTCGTCCGCGACTGGTGACGAGCGTGGATGGTAAGACCTGGTCGGCGCCGAAGAATCTAGCGCTCGTGCCGTCCGCAGGAGGGGGGCACGAGTATGCCCGCTGGCGCGTTGAATTGAATCGGGAGGTTCGCCGGATTGGACTTGCCGCGTTTCGTGCGCCTGGATGCAAGCGAATGCTTCTGGGTGAGATCACCCTGAAGGCGAAGGGGAAGGAAGGACGTCTGCGCGTGCCGACACCCATTCAGGTCAAGCAGGCCTTCGACCGCGAGCTTCTGTCGAACGACGTCGCGTTTCTGACGGGATCATACGTGACGGACATCTTGCGGGACGGCGCGGGAGATGTCTCCGGCGTGGTGATTGCGAACCGAAGCGGACGCCAGGCCATTCGGGCAAAGACGATCATCGACGCCACGGAACGCGCGACGGTGGCCCGTTTGGCGGGGGTGCCGTTTACGGTATATCCCAAGGGGCCAGCGATCTTCACGCGCGTCGTTATCAGCGGGACGGCGCCGACGGGCGAGGGGCTGCGCGTGCGGGCGTTGCCGGGCGATTATTCCACGGCCATTCAGTGGGCGCGGCGCGGGCGAACCGTGCCGGGACGCGCCTGGGAGTGTACGCTTGAGATCCCCATGGCGGATGGGAGTTATGCGTCCTTCGCCGAGGCGGAGCAGATTGCCCGCGACAGCACTTTCACGAAGGCGCAGCTCGACGCCGCCGATACGCTCTTTCAGGTCCCGCCGGACCGGGCGACGGGCGCGGCGGCGCACGTGTTCATTTTGGGAGGATGCGCGGGGTTGGATGCGGCTGCGCTGCGTCCTCTGGCATTCATGAAGCGGGGCGAGGAGGTGGGCCGACGGGCTGCGGCAGATGCGCGGGAACGGGCTGCGATCAGCACGTGCTCCGTTGTGGGTGATCGTTCCGCAGCGCCCGGAGGGAAGGAGATTCGTGAGGCGCTGAACGGGCTGCGTCCGTTTGACTCGAATCTGCCCACGGTGCCCTCTGCGGCACATGGCATTCCCGTTCTAGGTGAATACGACGTGGTAGTCGTCGGCGGCGGCACCGGAGGTGCGCCGGCGGGCATTGGTGCGGCGCGGCAGGGGGCGAAGACGCTTCTCGTCGAATATCTCTACGGCCTGGGCGGGGTCGGAACACTGGGTATGATTGGCAAGTACTGGTATGGGAACCCGGTCGGGTTCACGGCGGAGCACGACCGTGGCGTGGCGGCGCTTGGGGCGGAGGTCCGCGCCTGCGGTAAGCGTGAATGGTGGCGCGCGGAGAATCGCCGCGCGGGTACAACGCTGTGGTTCGGCGCAATGGCCTGCGGCGCGGTGGTAGAGAAGGGGCGCGTCTGCGGTGTGGTGGTTGCGACGCCTCAGGGGCGTGGCGTCGTGCTTGCGAAGAACGTCGTGGACGCGACGGGTAACGCCGATGTCGCGGCGGCGGCCGGTGCGCGGTGTGAATTCATCGGCGCGGGCGAGATTGCGCTGCAGGGCGCGGGGCTCTCGGAGAAGACGCTTGGCGCAAGCTACATCAACAGCGACTGGGGCTATGTGAATGATTCGGACGCCCAGGATCTCTGGCTCTTCGGCCTTCGCGGTCGTCTTGGCGCGGGGCGCGTGTGGGATGTCTCGCAGGTCGTCGAGACGCGTGAACGGCGGCGCATCATCGGTGCGGGGACGGTGACACCGCTGGACCTGCTCAATCACCGCACATTCCCGGATACGATCATTCAGGGGCGGAGCGATTTCGACAGCCACGGTCCCTCGGTCGATGACGTCTGCTATGTGAGCGAAGCGGTGACGAACAAGGTGTTCTGGGCGAATATGCCCTATCGTTCGCTGATTCCCGAGACCGTGGACGGCATTGCCGTCGCGGGCATCGGCATCAGCGTCCATCGCGATGCCCTGCCGCTTCTGCGGATGCAGCCCGAGGTACAGAACGCCGGTTACGCGGCGGGAACGGCCGCCGCGATGGCGGGAAAGACCGGTGTGGAACTTCGCGATCTCGACGTGAAGGCGCTCCAGCGCCATCTGGTGGATTTGGGCGCGATTCCCGAGGAGGTGCTGCACTGGACGGACAATGCGCGGGTTGATGACGAGACCTGGCTTTTGGCTGTGAAGAATCTGGCGAATGACTACGCGGGTGTTTCACTTGTGCTTGCCGACCGCGCGCGTGCGCTGCCAGCCTTGCGCGACGCCTACGAGAAGGCGACGACACCGAGCGCGAAGCTGATCTACGCCCATGTGCTTGGCATCTTGGGGGATGCGACGGGGGCGGAGACCCTCGCCCGCCAGATCGACGGACGCGACGACGAAATCCGTCTGAATCCCAAGGGGCTTCCTGCGTTTGGCCGCCGAATGTCGGAACGCGATAGCTTCATCGTCGCCTTGGGACGTACGAAGAGCCCGCTGGCCGTGAAGCCCCTCATCGCCGAACTGGAGAAGGTCAATGGGCGAACCTCCACGGTGCACGTGCGTGCGCTGGCGCTCGCGTGCGAACAGGTTGCCAACCCCGTTCTCGCCCCGGCATTGGCGACGGCACTGAAGAAAGATGGCATTGGTGGCTGGGCACGCCCCGGGGCTACGGCAGTGACGCCGGCGGGTGGATTCTGCTCAAGCCCGGAATTTGGACGGTGCCTCCGCGAACTCAACTTGGCGCGCGCCCTATTGGCCTGTGGGGATTCCAACGGGCTGGCCCGAAAGACGTTTGAGGCCTACGCGGCGGACGCGCGGGGCGTGCTGGCGCTTCACGCCCGTGCGTGCCTCGATGCCGTGAAGAAATAGAGGACTGACTATTTTCGAGGCTGTTTGAAGGTGAGCGCAGAGCCGTCCTTCTCAAACGTGGCCTTGATCTTACCGGGGACGAGCGTCTCGCGCAGAAGAAGGTCCGCAAGAGGGTCTTCAACCCAGTGCTGAACCGCGCGGCGGAGGGGACGAGCCCCCATGGCGTCGTCCAGGCCCTTGTCGCAGAGGAAGTCCACGGCCTTCTTGTCGAGTTCGAGCGTCATATCCATCTCGGAGAGACGGGCACGAAGCTTGGCGAGTTCGAGGTCGAGAATGGCAGTTACCTCTTCGCGCCCCAGCTTCTGGAAGACGACCGTTTCGTCGAAGCGATTGAGGAGTTCGGGACGGAAGGTACGCTTGGCCTCTTCGAGGAGTTTTTCGCGCAGCGCCTCGTAGGAGGTGCTGACGGTGTCCTGAGAGAAGCCGAAGGACTTCCCTTCGCGGGCGAAGTCGAAGCCGAGATTGGCGGTGGCGATGACAATCGTATTGCGGAAATCGACCTGACGACCCTGTCCGTCCGTGAGGCGCCCGTCGTCGAGCAACTGGAGCATCATGTTCATCACGTCCGGCGAGGCCTTCTCGAATTCGTCGAAGAGGACGACCGAGTAGGGACGGCGGCGGACGCGTTCGGTGAGCTGTCCGCCTTCGTCGTAACCGACATAGCCGGGCGGCGCACCGACGAGGCGCGAACTCGTGAACCCGGAAGAGAACTCCGACATGTCGAGGGCGATGAGGGCCTTGGGATCGCCATAGACCTTCTCGGCGAGCATTTTCGCGAGAAGGGTCTTGCCGACGCCGGTGGGGCCGAGGAAGAGGAAGGAGCCAATGGGGCGCTTGGGGTCCCCAAGGTTGGCGCGGGAACGGCGAAGGGCGCGCGCGATCGATTCAATGGCCGCCGATTGCCCGATGACGGAGGCGTTGAGCTCCCGTTCGATGTTGAGGAGCTTCCCCGCCGTCGATTCGGTCATGCGCTCGACAGGCACGCCGGAAATCGAGGCGACCGTTTCGGCGATGTCGTCCGCCGTGACGGCCACGGTCTTTTCCGCGTGTTCCTCACGCCAGGCCTTCAGCTTCTCCTCCAGTGCCTTGCGGGCGGCAAGCTCCGCGTCACGCCACTTGGCGGCGTCCTCGAAGGCGCTGGCCTGAACGGCGGCGTCCTTCTTGGCGTGGAGGGCCTTGATCTCCTCCTCATCCGCCTTGAAGTCGGGTGGGCGCACGGCGGTCTTGAGGCGTACGCGCGACCCCGTTTCGTCGAGGGCGTCGATGGCCTTGTCGGGGAGGAGACGCGCGGGCAGATAACGGTTCGTGAGCGTGACGGCGGCGCGGAGAGCCTCGGGGGCGAACTTGACGTTGTGGTGCTCTTCGTAGCGCGGCGCAATGCCGGTGAGGATGGCGACCGTGTCATCGACGGAGGGTTCGTTGACGAGGATTGACTGGAAGCGGCGTTCCAGGGCGGCGTCCTTCTCGATTGACTTGTGGTATTCCTTGAGCGTCGTGGCGCCCACGACCTGGAGCTCACCGCGCGCGAGGGCCGGCTTCAGGATGTTGGCGGCGTCCATGGCGCCCTCGGACGCGCCGGCGCCGACGAGGGTGTGGATTTCGTCGAGGAAGAGAATGACGTTCCGGACGCGCTTCGTCTCCTCGATGAGTTGCTTGAGGCGCTCTTCGAACTGGCCGCGGTACTGGGTGCCGGCGACGACGCGGGCCATGTCGAGGGAGATGACGCGGCGGTCGCGCATACGCTCGGGCACGTCGCCGACGGCGATGGCCTGGGCGAGACCTTCGACGACGGCGGTTTTGCCGACACCGGCCTCGCCGATGAGAACGGCGTTGTTCTTCGTGCGGCGGCACAGCACCTGGATGATGCGCTGGAGCTCGGTCTTGCGTCCGATGACCGGGTCGAGCTCACCCTTGCGCGCCAGTTCGGTCAGGTCGCGGCCGAACGTGTTGAGGGCGGGAGTCTTCTTCTTGCCTTTCTTCCCCTTGCCGTGGGCGGCGAGCGGGTTCTCGTCGGAATCGTCGTCGGTGGCGCCGCCCTCTTCGCCTTCGGCTTCGGAGGTTGGTCCATTGGCCGGTGCTTCGTCTAGTTCGGCGGGGATGGCGTGGCCTGCGGAGATGTATTTCTCAGGCGTGAGATCGTGCCCGTAGAGAATCTGGGCGCCGACGGATTCACCCTCGCGCAACATGGCCAGCACCATGTGTTCGGTCCCAACCTGCTCGCAGGAGAGGTGGGTGGCCTCGATCTTCGCAAGTTCGAGGATCTTCTTGGTTCGCGCCGTGAAGGGAATGTCGCCGACCGTCTTGAGGGGCTGTCCACGGCCGATCATCGTCTCAAGCTGGATGCGGAGCTCTTCGGGGTCGATCTCCAGACGCTCGAAACGGCGGTACGCCTCGCAGGTTGGAATCGCGAGAATGGAGCAGAGGATATGTTCAGTGCCCACATAGGAATGGTTGAAGTGCCGGGCTGCGGCGACGGCGCCTTCGAGGGCGCGTTCGGCGTTGGGGGTATAGTCTGCGCTCATGGAATGGTTGCGTGTTCTCGGTTTTGAGATTCAGATTAAAAGTCAGGTGAGATAGTCTTTCGCCAGCGAACTGAAGCGGACGTTGGCGAAACGGGCGTTGATGCGGTCCGCGAGCTTCGCGTCGCGGGCATCGCGCGTACGGTCGTCCTCGGCCGTTCGGGCGGGCGGAAGGACGGGTGCGTTCAACTGGTCGCGCATCATCTTCAGCGTTTCCGCGCGCGTGATGCCGTCGAGGAAGCCCATCGAGACCGCGAGGCGAATGGGCGAGAGGAGGTCCAGCAGTTCGCCGGGGGAGAGAAGCCGGGCGCTGCGGAGCACCGCCAGGGCGCGCGCGACGGAGTCTTCGAGAATGCGCGGCGTATCCTCCACGAGAGAGCGGCGCGCATTATCCTCCTGCGTGATGAGGTCCGAGAAGAGGCGCCGCGCACGCTTGAGAAGATCGTGTTCGGAGATGCCGAGCGTCGCGTCGTTCCGAACGTGAAAGATGTGCGCCGCCTGGCGGATGCCGTCCTCGACAACGCTGGACGAGCAGAAGCGGATGGCCTCGAAGGCATTGAGAACGGCGGGGAGATCGCCCACGAGATTGAGGGCTTCGAGATGGAACTCGCCCTCGACGCAGAGGGCCGTGCCGCAGTGCTCGGGGATGGGGGAGAGGTAGCCGAAGTCGGTGTCCCAGGCGAAGTCGTGTTTGACGGCGAGCCCTTGTTCCTCCCTTTCGAGCCGCGCGTAGGCCTCGGGAATGTCGTCGAGAAGATCCCAGTTCGACGAAATCTCCCAGACGTCGGTTTCCTTGAAGGGGACATGGGCGGGATTGCGCCAGAGCGTCAACGTGCCGCCGGCGACGATGTCGGCTGGGCGCAGATTCGGATAGTCGCCCGCTTTGCGACGCGCGCTCATTCCGGGGCTCCCCTCTGGAGCGCGTCGAGCTTCTTCTTGAGAAGAGCCGCACGATGATAGTCTTCGCGCGCGACGGCGTCCTTCAGCTCACGTTCGAGGACGGCACGCGCGTCGTCGGCACGTTCGAGCCGCTCGACTGCGGGAGCCTTCCCGAGGTGGGCGCGGCCAAACTCGCCGACAAGGAACTCATCACGGATCTGGCGTGCGAAGGTCCGCCAGCAGGTCGGGCAACCGAGAAGGCCGTCCTCCTTGATCTTGTCCCACTTGGCCTTGCAGACGGGGCAGACGCGCCGTTCGTTCTGTTCGGCCTCCGCGACCTCCTTCATGAAGCCGAGAGTGGCCTTGACGAATTCCGTCACGAAGGGCGGGGCCGATTCGCCGTCCCCGCCGACGATGGTGAGTTTTCGGGAGGGCGGGGTCTGCTTCTGGGACTTCGGTTCGTCGCCTTTCTTCGCGGCGGCCGCACAATCGGAACAGACATAGAGCTCCCGCGCAACGCCGTCCTTGGTGATGGTCACGGCCGTTGTCGCCTCGGCCTTCTTGCAGAGTTCACATTTCATATCAATCGGCGTAGAGCGGGGGAATCGTCTGGCCCGTGGCGCGGAGCCTCACGGGGGACTGCTTTGCGGGCGCCGCCGATTTCGGAGACGTCGGCGCGGGGTCGGGTTTAGCCGCAGGAGGCGTCGTCGGCGTGGACGGCTTCGGCGGCGGGGTATACTCGCAGACGCCGTTCGCGCAGTCGGGTCCGTTGTTGGATGGAGGCGTCGTCATCTGGTAGAGCTTGACGCAGCCAAAGACAATGAGGGCGAGCGCGGCCAGCGCGCCGAGAGCGAGCACGCCCTTGCGCCAGGCGCTGCGTGGAATGTCGCGCATGGACTGCACGACGCCGTGGGAGACGGAGGACAACCCCGTGCGGAATCGATCCGCGACGCTGGGCCCATGCTCCTCGAAGTTCGGCGGGAGAAACGGCGAATCCGAGACGGGCGCCTGTGGGGACTGTTCAAAGGGATGCGGCGGCGGCTGGGCGGTGCCGGTCTGTTCGAAGAGGTCCAGCCCACGGACGACCGGCGGCGGTTCGGGGGCTGGCTCGGGAACTGGTTCAGGCTCAGGTGGCAGCGACTCCGGCAAGGGCGGCGGCGCGGGAATGGGTTGAGGCTCGGGATAGTCGAAACGGTCCGGTTCGATGGCGGGATCGGGCTCCGGGGCCGAGAACGGCTTCACGACTTCAGGTTCGCCGGCGGTCGGAGGGTCCCAGAGGTTGGGCGAAGGCGGAGCAGGCTCGGGAACCGGAGCGGGTTCGGGCGCGGGGACCTCGCGGACGTGGACGGTGGGGGCGCGGCGGCCCGCGTAGATATCCATGAATTCACGGATCAGCGGCTGGGGGTCGAGGCCGACGCATTCCGCGAAGAGCCGCACGAAACCGCGTCCGTAGATTGGGGCCGCGATGCGGTGGAAGTCCTCGTTTTCGATGTCGTCGATGATCTGCACGAGGATGCGGGTCTCGGCCGCGACTTTTGACTGTGTGAGGCCCTTGGCTTCGCGTGCCTGGCGGAGGGTTTGACCGAGTGAGCTCATGGGAATCCTTTCGGGAAGTGGAGATGTGGGAGATTGCGTGAGGCGCCGTCACGATTCGGGCGGGAAGCCAAAGGGATCGTCGTCCGCCGCAGGCGGCGGCGGGGCGTCGGGAAGGGGGGCGTCGGGCGTGGGCGCGGCGGCGCCGTCCATTTGGAGGAGAATCGCCTCGGGGTCCTGGATGATTTCGCGGGGGCCGGCGCCCTTGCTGACGCCGATGACGCCGCGCTCTTCGAGCAGATCGACGATGCGGGCGGCGTGGTTGTAGCCGATGCCCATGCGGCGCTGGAAGTGCGAAATCGAGGCGCGCTTCGTATCACGGAGGACTTCGAGGGCGCGGCGGTAGAGCGCGTCCTCCTTCCCCTGGGTCATACCCGCGGGGGCGGGGATTCCATTCGCGGTGGGGGCCGCGAGCGGTTCGGGCGCCGCCGCCTCCGTTCCGTTCTCGGCATCGTCCGCGTCAAGGCCCTCGTCGGGATCGGCCTTCTTGATCTTCTCAAGGCGGCGCGTGAGCTTCTCGTCGAACTGGACGGTTGCGTGCTCGCCGATGAAGTTGACGATGTTGTTGATCTCCTCGTCCGAGATATAGGAGCCCTGTGCGCGGAGGAGGCGACCGTCGGTCATCTTGAAGAGCATGTCGCCCTTGCCGATGAGGAGTTCCGAGCCGGTCGCGTCGAGGATCGTGCGGGAGTCGATCGAGGAAGAGGTCTTGAAGGCGATTCGGCCGGGGATGTTCGACTTGATGACGCCGGTGATGATGCTGGCGTCCGGGCGCTGGGTCGCGAGGATGAGGTGGATGCCGGCTGCGCGGGCGAGGGCGGTGAGGCGCGCGATGACCGGCTCGACCTCCTTCTTCGCGGCCTGCATGATGTCCGCCACCTCGTCGATGATGATGACGATGTAGGGGATTGTGCGGGGGATATCGGGATCGCCGCCCATGACCTCGTCGCCGCCGCCGAACATGTCGGGCTGGGTGACCGTCTTGCGGGTGTTGAAGTCAACGATGTTGCGGCAGCCCGCGCGGGAGAAGAGCTTCAGGCGGCGCTCCATCTCGACGACGGCGGCGCGGAGGGCGAAGACGACCTTCTTCGTGTCGTTGATGATGGGCACGAGCAGATGGGGCAGCCTGTTGTAGGCGGTGAACTCCACGCGCTTGGGGTCCACCATGATGAGCTTGAGCTGCTCCGGCGTGCGGCACATGAGCAGGCCGTTGATGATCGAGTTCAGGCAGACGGACTTGCCCTGGCCCGTCGCGCCGGCCACGAGCAGGTGGGGCAGCTTCGCGAGGTCAACCACGAGGTCGTTGCCCGCGGCGTCCTTGCCGAGCAGGAGGGGCACCTGGAACTTGCCGGGGGAGTTCTTCTGCCAGAGCTCGCCGTCGTAGATCTCGCGGAAGAAGACGGAGGCCGGCTTCGCGTTGGGGACCTCGATGCCGACGGCGTTCTTGCCGGGGATCGGCGCCTCGATGCGGATCGACGTCGCCTGAAGCGCCATCTGAAGGTCGCGCGAGAGATTGGAGACGGCGCCGACGCGGGTGCCGAGTTCAAGCGAGAGCGCGTACTGCGTCACCACGGGCCCGGCGATGTAGTAGGCGAGCTGGGCGTTGACGTCGAAGACCTTGAGCGTCTCGATGAGGCGCTGGGCCATGGCGGAGGGGTCTTCGGCCCCGGCGGTCCTCGGCGGGACCTCGTGCAGAAGCGTCGCGGGCGGGAGCTCGTAGGGCCCCTTGTCCAGCCCGGCCTCCTCGGGAGCGGGGGCGAGCGGGGCGGCGGTCGGCGCCAGTGCGGAAGGCGGCTGCGGATTGACGGAGCGAACGGGGAGAATCGGCGCCGCCGCAGGCGCCACGGGGGGCGGCGTGGCGGGGCGGGGGCGCGTCGCCGTGGACGGCGCTTCGCGCGGGCGCAGCCAGTCCGTCGTCGCGTTGACGCCCACCAGCGACGCGGTGAGGTCGGCCTGCTGCTGTTCGCGCAGGCGGGCACGCGCCTCGTCGCGGGCCCTGCGCTCCTCCTCCTTGCGCAGACGCTCCGCCTCGCGCTTTTGCTGGAGCTCTTCGCGGGCGGCGGCCTTCGCGGCCTTTGCGGCCGCCTTCTCCTCCGCGATGCGCTGCTTCTCGGCGAGGCGCTGGGCCTTCGCCTCCTCGCGGGCGGCGCGGGCGGCGTCGATGGAGTCGCCGCGCAGGTCGAGCGCGTCTTCGGGCGGCTCCACGTCCGCGGCGTCCGACGCCCACGCGGTGAGGCGCGCCAGCAGGGCGACGATGTTGCGGAAGCCGATGGTGAACAGCACCGAGAAGGCCATCAGGCAGATCATGAGCACGCCCGCGCCGAAGGGCGAGAGCAGGTTCGCCAGCCCGCGCGTCATGATCAGATAGCCCACCGCGCCGCCGGCGTTCGGCGTGATGTTGAGCGCGTGGAGCACGCCCGCGACGGCGGGCAGATGGCCCGTGAGCTGAAGCAGGCAGGTCGATGCGACGATGAAGAGCAGCAGGCCCAGGGCGCGGCGGCCGAGCCGGATCGGACAGCCGATCACGAGCAGAATGCCCGTGAAGACGCAGATGAGGGGCACGAACCAGATGGCGAGGCCGATGGTCTGGTAGCCCACATAGGCGAACCACGTGCCCACCGCGCCGATCAGATTCGAGGTGGGCTCCGCAGGGGGGATGCAGAGCGTGGGGACGTCGTGCCAGTTGTAGGAGAAGAGCGCCAGGAAGGGGAAGAGCGCGATCGGGAGCATGAAGAACCCGATCAGCCGGCGGCGGACACTCGTTTCGGCGGCGGCGTTATCGGGCGGCGGGGGCGGCATTCGTGGAACCTTTCATGAAGAAGCCGGGGGTGTCGCGGCCGGTGACGCGGTGGCCGCGCGTGGAGCTGCGCACGCCGTAGAAGACGACGAGCGCGAGAATCAGCGCAAGCAGCTTGAGGCCCCAGTTGCGCGTGAGGAAGGAGAAGTAGTTGTTCATCTGGAGGCGTCCTTCTGCGGCTTGTCGCCCTTG
>JBJEWG010000093.1:0-15886 GCA_051884935.1 Kiritimatiellia bacterium
GAAGATAACGGATCTGTGGCTTTTCAACGGCACGAAGGATCAGCGCAACTACAAGGCCGAGTTCGTCGGCGTCAAGACGCGCCAGGAACTGATCGACGGCTATGGTTATCCGGCCAAAGGCAAGGCGCATGGCGAGCGGTATCTTCTCTTCAAGACAGATCTCAAGTATCGGCACAAACTCGACCTGCCCGAAGATGCCGGGCGTGTCATCATCCGCACGGCCGACTTCGCCACCACGCCCAAGGTACGCAAACAACTCAAGGCGTATCTCGAATCGCCCGACCGCCGCGATCCCGACCTTGCCAAACGCCTCCCCGAAGTCATTACCCGCCTCAAGCCCGAACAATTGCGAGTGTGTGAGGCGGCGGTGCAGATGAATTTTTTCAACGTGATATGTCCTAAAAGAATGTTCCCTTCGGTTACTTCGATTGAATATGTCCCTGGTTCTATAACACGTAACCCGCTTACTGAGATTGCGCGGCCGCAAACACTGAACTGTGCACCATTCCGTCTCGGTGAATTCTTCTGTGGGCCAGGCGGACTTGCGTGTGGTGCAATGAGCGCTTCAATTGAGAATCCGCTGTTTAAAATAGAGCACGCATGGTCGAATGACTATGATCAACAGACATGCGACACCTATATTGAAAATATCTGCCGCGACGATCCGGAAACTGTCATTTGTCATGATGTTCGGAAACTTAGTCTTGACGACAAGAGATTGACGCCAATTGATGGTTTCGCGTTTGGTTTCCCTTGCAATGATTTCTCAGTCGTGGGCGAACACAAGGGAATAGACGGTAATTATGGTCCCTTGTATCAGTATGGTGTCGCAGTACTTAAACGCTTCCAGCCGATGTGGTTCGTCGCAGAGAACGTGGGAGGGTTGGCGAGTGCGAATGAGGGGGCGGCATTCAAGAGAATTCTATCTAGCATGAAGGATGCGGGATATCGTATTTATCCTCACCTTTATAAGTTTGAGGACTATGGTGTTCCGCAAACACGTCATCGTATTATCATTATCGGCATTCGCCAGGACTTGCCCTACGTGTTCTTCCCGCCGAGTCCAGCTGCGTTGAGACCCCGAGATAATTCGTCGCGTGCCGCTATTGAGGAGCCGCCAATCCCTTTGGATGCACCCAACAATGAATTGACGGCGCAGAATCATCGTGTTGTTGAACGTTTGCGATATATTAAGCCGGGACAAAACGCATTTACGGCGAACTTGCCAGAGCATCTTCAACTCCATGTTAAGGGAGCCAAAATCAGTCAGATTTATAAACGTCTTGACCCGACAAAACCGGCTTATACCGTCACGGGTTCTGGCGGTGGCGGCACGCACATCTATCATTATTCGGAACCGCGCGCACTAACAAACAGGGAACGGGCTCGCTTGCAGACATTTCCTGACAGTTACCTTTTCACTGGAAGTAAGGAGAGTGTTCGAAAGCAGATTGGTATGGCCGTGCCTCCTCGCGGTGCTTGCATTATTTTCGAAGCTTTGCTACGTACGCTTGCGGGAATTGAGTATGAGCATATCGAATGCAATATTTCCGACGATGGAGACGTAAAGAAAGGAACATCTCTATGAAGGCTCCAGTTGTGGACAAAGATCTCTTTGAGTACGCACTAATAAAGCCACGGCTGTCTACCTGTGCTCCAAACACGTTAAGGATTGTTTCTGGATATGCGACTCACGCAATGGCAGCTCGTCATCTGATAGAGATGACCTCTCGAAAGCGTGACCTTAATATTGATCTGATCTACGGTATGGCTGGTAGTGAAGGCGTAAGTAAGATCAATCACCTTGGCTTTTTGTCACTCGAAAAGCATCAAGAGTTTGCCTTCGATGGTGATTTCTCTTGCTCTTATGTGAAGAAGCCACGGTCTGTCCATTCAAAGGTCTATGTTTGGTGCAAGGGCGAGACACCCGTGCAAGCGTTTATCGGCTCTGCCAACTATTCCGCAAAGGGGTTCAATCTTCTAAGCCGAATAGAAACATTGGCAGAATGTGATCCGGTGACCGCATTGGATTTCTTTTATGAGACAAAAAAGATGTCAGTGCCGTGTGCCAAGGTTAATCGAGACAAAGACTTTCCTGTGAAAGTTCGGATGATGCCGGGGCTGGCTAAACCCGCTGATCCAATTGTCGCGATTGAACAAGACAAAACTTCGCCTTTCTTTGGACGTGAAAAAATCATCTTATCTCTGCTTACTCGCAAGGGGGACGTCGGTAATGGATCTCACTTGAATTGGGGCGTTCGTCCAGATGGTTCACCAAGAGTATCTATCAATGCCAATGGTTCAAAAAGTGTTCGTAATCCGAATCAGTCATATATTGGGCTTCCTGCGGCACTTCAACGCTCTGGGTTCTTCCCTGACATCGCGCAGAGATTTACTGTGTTAACTGATGATAATAAAATCTTCACGTGCGTTAGGGCGCAGGCTAATGGAAAAGGGATTGAAACTCCGCAGGATAATTCAGAAATCGGCCGGTATTTTCGGCAACGTTTAGGTTTGTCCTCGGGAGCATATATATCAATTCGCGACTTGAAAAAATATGGCCGTTGTGATGTAACCTTCTACAAGTTGGACGATGAAAACTACGTGATGGATTTCTCGCGGCCAACAAGATAGTAATATGAAAGTATTCGTCTTGGTAATATACGACCGTGACATGCGGCCAAGAAACGAGAAAATTACTACTGCGCTATTTGCCAAGCGAGAGGATGTGCTTGCCGCCATGGAACAGGATATTGCGAGCGTGATAGGGAACGGGCTGGCTAAAGCGGACGAAATCGAGCGATTTACTGAAAAGAACTACGCCGCTTCTGTTGATGGACGTTTTACGTGGAAGATAGAAGAGCGGAATATTCGCAAGGAATCCTAAATGAATACGAATGAATTGTCTGTTGTCGAAACCGCCGCGCAGGCTGCCGCGATATTTCGTGCGGAGTTGCCGAGGGAGCAGAAGGAAGAGCGGGTGTGGGTGTTGCCGCTTGATGCGAACGGCAGGGTTCTCGCCAAGCCGATTCTTGTTTCAGTCGGGCATCAGGATGGCACGGCGGCGATTGATGTGGGTGTAATCTTCCGCGAGGCGCTGAAAGCGGGTGCGGAGGAAATCATCGTCGCGCACAACCACCCGTCTGACGACCTGATGCCGAGCAAGGCGGATATTGAAACAACACGGCGACTCGAAGAAGCCGCGAGATTGCTGAATGTGAACTTCCTCGACCATTTGATTATCGGTGCGCCTGATTCTGTGGACGGCATGGGATTTGTTTCCATATTGTCCTACTGCGGCAGTTGACCGGCTTGAGCCGGACCGTCCCTCCCTGGGCCTTGAAAGGGGCGTATTTCGCGTATTTTCATCGTCGTCGGCCTCCGAAATCCGGAACGGTAGCCCCCCCCCCCCCTTGGGGGGGGGGGGCGTTCCTTTTTCCTTCTCTTTTCCGTCTCTTGCGGTCTCTGTCCTTCTTTCGTTTCACCTCCAGTCTCCACCATGAGCTTCCTCCTTTCCGAATTGACCCACTTGATTGTACAATTTCCCGGTACTTCTCATCCGAGATGGTTTTTGCTATACTGCCGAGCGTCAAGGAGACTGGTATGAAGCGGATATGTGCGTTTAGCGGCATTCTATTGCCGATTTTGGTCGTTGTGGCCGCTCAGAGCCCCCACACGGAGGGCGTGCGGCCCGTCGCGGGGCGACCTGGGCGCGTGACGATTCTCCACACGAACGACACGCACGCGCACGTGGATGACGGCAATATCGCCTTCTCCGAGATCGCCGCCGAGAAGGCGCGCATTCAGGCGACCGGCGAGAGCGTGATTCTCATCGATGCCGGCGACTACGTGCAGGGCACGGCGCTGGGCGGCTACGACGAAGGGCGCACGGTGATTGACATCATGAACGCTGTGGGCTACGACGTCGCCACGCTCGGCAACCACGAGTTCGACTACGGCATCCCGGCGCTGCTGCGCAATCTGGAGCGCAGCCGGTTCCGCACGACGAGCTGCAATCTTCTCCACCGCACGTCGGCCGACGACCCCGGAAAGCTGTTCCTGCCGCCCTACGTGATCGTGACGAACGGGGCGGTGCGCGTGGGCTTCGTGGGCGTGACGACGCCGACGGCGCTCGTCTCGGCCAAGCCCTCCACCTTTATGGACGACACGCGCACCTACCGCGCGTGGGACTTCATCGCGGGGGCTCGCGGCGAGGCGCTCTACGCGGCCGTGCAGAACGCCGTGGACGCGGCGGCGAAGCTGGCGGACTACGTGGTGGTGCTGGGGCATCTGGGCGTTTCGCCGGAGTCGGCGAACTACATGTCCACCGACGTGATCGCCCACACCACGAACTTCGTCGCGTTCGTGGACGGCCATTCCCATTCGGAATACACGGGCAGGTTGGTGCGCAACGCGGCGGGGAAGGACGTGGTGCTCACGCAGAGCGGCAGCTACATGGGCGTGCTCGGCTTCCTCACGTTCGAGGGGGGCGCGTGCGTGGCGGCCGGCACGATCTACCCGCGCGGCGAGAAGTCGCGGGCGGTGACGGCCCTCGAAGAGCGTCTGGTCGCGGCGGTGGAGAAGCAGCTGGGCGTGCGGCTCGCAGTGGCGGAACGGACGCTCTGCGCCTACCAGCCGGGCACGACGCGGCGCCTCGCGCGCTGCCAGGGCTGCGGCGCGGGCGACTTCGCGGCGGACGCCGCGCTGTGGTACGCGAACGAGCGGGCGGGGCTGGCCTGCGACTTCGCGCTGATGAACGGCGGGAACGTGCGCGCCGACATCGCGGCCGGGGACGTCACGCTCAAGGTGATGCGCACCGTCCAGCCGTTCGGCGGCGACATCGGCGTGGTCGAGGCAAACGGGCGGCAGGTGCTGGACGCCCTTGAATTCGGCGCGCAGGTCGTCGGCGAAGGCGAGAGCGGCGGCTTCCTCCAGGTCGCCGGACTGCGCTATGCGATCGACACGGGCGTGGAGTGTTCGCTGCGGATGGATGCCACGGGGTCCTGGACGTCGGGCCCCTCGAACAGCGTCTACCGCGTGCACGACGTGAAGGTCTACGATCAGGCGGCGGGTGTGTGGAAGGACCTCGACCTGAACGCGGTCTACCGCGTCGTCGGCAACGCCTTCACGCTGGTGGAGGGCGGCGACGGGTTCTCGATGTTCCGCAGCGCGCGCATCGTCAACAACGCCATCTGCACGGACTATCTGGCGCTGGCCGAGTACGCAAAGGCCTTCGCGACGGGGGCCGACGGCGTGCCGCGCCTGAGCTCCGCTGCGGCGCCGTTTGCCGCGCTGAAGGACTATCCCATCGCCTACGAACGGCCCGAGGGTTCGGGGCGCATCTTCATCCACAACAAATGAAGTGAGGCATCATGCAGCAGAACATCGCCATGATCGGCGGCGGGCTGGGGTCCTTCATGGGGCCCATCCACCGCAGGGCCATCGAGAAGGCCGGAGGGCTGAAGATCACGTGCGGGGCCTTCGGGTCCACGCGGCAGTCGTCGTATGACTGCCAGGAGCCGTTTGGACTGGGCGTGCGCGACGTCTACGGCACCTATCGCGAGCTGCTGCGCCATCAGGGGAAGCTGCCCCCTGAGGAGCGGGTGGCGTTCGCGGCGGCGGTGCTGCCGAACACGATGCACTACCCGGTCGCCATGATGGCGATGGACTGCGGCGTGCCGGTGCTCGGCGAGAAGCCGTTCACCTGCAACATGGACGAGGCGACTAACCTGGCGCGGAAGTCGCGGGCGACGGGCGTGCCCTACCGCATCGCGATGGTCTACCCCGCCTACTCCATGCTGCTGAAGGCCCGCAAGCTCTTTCGCGACGGCGTGCTCGGCCGCGTGCGCCGCTTCCATGTCTCCATGCAGCTCGGGTGGATGGCCGGCCGCGTGGAGCTGGAGGAGAACCGGCAGGCGATGTGGCGCACGGACGCGCGGCGCAACGGCGTGGGCGGCGTGATCAACGACGCCTCGTGCAGTTGCCAGTACGTGCTCGAATTCATCACCGGCTATCGGATCACCGACGTGTGCGCCACGGCGCGGCCCTGCGTGCCGGGGCGGCTGATCCCCGACGACGCCACGGTGCTGGTGCATACGGACCAGGGGATCGACGGCGTGTTCCTGCTCTCCCAGATCGCCACGGGGCACCGCGAGGGGCTGGTGGTGGAGCTGACGGGCGACAACGGGGCGATGCTCTGGCGCGAGTGCGAGCCGGGGCGCCTCGTGCTCGTGGCGAACGATGGCTCCGAGAAGGTGCTCACGGACAAGACGGCCCCTGGCTCGATCGGCGGCGTCACGACCCCGTTCTGCGCGGGCGAGGCCTACGTGGAGGCGCTGGCGCGCGTCTACCGCGACTTCGCCGACACGCGCGCGGGGCGCACGCGCAGGTCCCGCACGGCCGATGGGAACCGCATTCTCGGGATGACGATCGAGGAGGGGGTGCGTACCGTCGCGGTCTGCGACGCGATCATCCGCAGCGCGGCCCCCGTCGTGGCCGGCGCGGTGCCGCAGCCGAAGTGGGTCCACGTGGAGGCGCCCGCCCTGTGAGGCGGCGCTCCTTTCCGCGCAACTGGTGAATTGACATACATACCCGACGGTATGTATAATACGGCCCCATGTTCAGGCGTCATCAGTTGTTCCTCGTGGCGTGCGCGGCGCTCGCCGTGCTTGTTGGGTGCGAAACGGTCGGCCGCGCGCGGTCGGCGCAGGATGAGATTGCGTCCGCCACGAACGACGTGCCGGTTGCGGTTTCGGCGCGCGCGCGGGTGAACCTGCTCGGGTGCGACCTCTACGACTACGCCGCGTTCGCGCTGACGAATCGGCCGAGCCTCGAATCCGCGCGGCTGGCCGTGTCGAACGCCGCGCTGGCGCTCAAGTCGGTGACGGCCGACCGGGCGCTGCAGGCGAGCCTCGCGGGCGGCTATTCGCAGTCCACCGCGAACGGCGGCTCGCATTTCTCCTGGCACCAGAACCGCGGGAAGGGGACGGCGGAGGTGTCGTTCGACCTGCTCATCTGCGACTTCGGCCGCATCGACGCCCGCGAGCTCGAAGCGCGCGAGAACCTCGTGGCGGCGCGGCGCGATCTGGCGGACGGCGAATACGACGTATTCAACGAGGTCGCCCAGGCCTACTTCGCGCTGCTGCGCAACGACGCGCTCCTGGAGGTCGCGCGCACGAACGAGTTCATGTATGCCGAGCACCTGCGCCAGAGCGAGTCGCTCTTCGCCGCCGGCGAGGCGAAGAAGCTCGACGTGCTGAAGGCCCGCGTGGACCTCTCCGACGCGCGCCTCGCGACGATCGGCGCCTCGAACGACGTGCTCACGGCGGGCGCGGAGTTTCTGCGCGCGCTCGGCCTGGAGAGCGACCGCGCCGCGCGCGAGGACGTGCTCGCCGTGGCGGAGAACGCCCTTGAGGTCTCGCGCCGCGCGCTGCCGGAAACGCGCTACGACGCCGTCGAGGGGCTGCAGATCGCCCGCACGAACGCGCCCTCGCTGATGGCGCTGCGCGCGCGGCTGCGCGCCGCGAGCGCGCGGGTGGACTATGCGGTGGCGGACCTTCTGCCCGAGCTGACCCTCTCCTCCGCGTTCTCGTTCGCGGACCCGGCCTGGAACTGGAGCTGGGGCTTCCGGGCGGTGCAGACGCTGCTGGATGGCTTCCGCAAGCAGACGGCGGTCGATGCGGCGGTGGTGGAGATGCAGAGCGCGCGTACTGAGGTGGAGGCTGCCGAGCAGCGGCTCTCCTACGATCTCTCGGTCGCCGCGGCCGCGCGCGACAACGCGCGGCAGTCCCTTGAAACGGCGACCGTCGAGGTCGAGCAGGCGAAGGAGAACTTCGACAACGTGACGATGCAGTACCGGGTGGGCGACGCCTCGCGGCTCGACTTCACGGACGCCGCGAGCGCGTTGGCGAGCGCACTCGGCGCGCGCGTGAAGGCCTTCTACACCGGCGAGGCCGCCGAGGCCACGCTGATCCGCCTGACCGGGCGCGTTCCGCCCTACGGCGGCCGCGCACGTACAACTGGAACGCATCGGGAAGTGAACGACAATGAAATGGATTAAACGCCTCGCGTGGATTCTCCCCTGTCTGCTGCTTGCGGGGGGCGGCTTCTTCTACTGGCAGACCCGCGGCAGCGGCGCGGCGAACGGCGGAGGCGCCCCGGCGAGCTTCCGCACGGTGGAGGTGGGGCGCAGGGACATCGTGCGAACCGTGTCGGCGACGGGCACGGTGACGCCCCGCAACACGTCCTCCGGCATTCCCGTGGGCGCGCAGGTGAACGGCAAGCTCGTGAAGCTCTACGTTGACTACAACGACGTGGTGACGAACGGGCAGGTGGTCGCCCTCATAGACCCGCTGGTCTACGAGGCCACGTACAAGAGTGCGGTCGCGAAGCTCCACGTCGATCAGGCGAGCGTGCAGGTGGCCGCCTGCACGGTGCGCCAGCGCGAGGCCGAGCTCGTGCTCGCGAAGAAGACCTACGACCGCAAGAAGGCCCTTGTGGAGAAGTCCATGGCGCCGGTCGCGGACCTCGACAGCGCGACGGAGGCCTACGAGAAGGCGCAGGCGACCGTGGAGAGCGCGAAGGCCTCGCTGCAGAGCGCCCGCGCGAACGTGGAGGCGAGCCAGGCCTCCGTCGACCAGGCCAAGGCCAACCTCGGCTACTGCACGATCCGCTCGCCGGTGAACGGCATCGTGATCGCCCGCAAGGTCGAGGAAGGCGAGACGGTGGTTTCGAGCATGAACGCGGTGCCCGTCCTCTCGATCGCCGAAGACCTCGACGTGATCTGGGTGGAGGCGACGGTGCCGGAGGCGGACGTGGGCAACATCCGGGTGGGGCAGGCCGTGACGTTCACCGCCGACGCCTACCGCGACCACTTCACGGGTCGCGTGCGGCAGATCCGCCGCGCGGCGACGACGACGAACAACGTCGTCACGTTCCCCGTGATCATCGAGGCGGAGAACCCCGGGCAGAAGCTCTTCCCCGGCATGACGGCGACGCTCTCCATCGAGACGGCGCGCGCGGAGAACGTGCTCGCCGTCGCGGCCGCCGCGTTCCGGTTCCGTCCAAAGGAGGCCGACTACGAGCGGGCGCGGGCCGGTGGCGAGATCCCGCGCGGGCGGAAGCTGTGGTTCGCGAATCCCGATGGATCGCTTACGTATGCGCGCGTGGAGGAAGGCGTTTCGGACGACTCGTTCGTCGAGCTGCGGGGCGACGGCGTCGCCGACCTCGCGGGGCGGGAGGCCGTGGTTGGCTACCACATCTCCGGTTCGGCGGGCGCAGCCGGCGAGGCGCGCAATCCGTTCATGCCGAAGTTCCCGAAGCGCGGCACGAAGGGCACCGCGCCGGAGCCGAAGGCCAAGGGCAAGTGATGGCGCATCTGATCGACATTCGGGAGATGTACAAGATCTACGCGATCGGCGCGGAGCCGGTCCGCGCGCTCGACGGCGTCTCCCTGGCGGTGGACGAGGGGGAGTTCGTGGCCATCATGGGCTCCTCCGGATCCGGCAAGTCCACGATGCTGAACATCCTCGGCTGCCTCGACGTGCCGACGCGCGGGTCGTATCTGCTCGACGGCATCGAGGTGGCGGCCCGCTCCCGCGCGGAGCTGGCGCGGATCCGCAACCAGAAGCTCGGCTTCGTCTTCCAGAACTTCAATCTGCTGCCGCGCACGAGCGCGCTTGAGAACGTGGAGCTGCCCGACCTCTACATGGGCCGCCTCGGCCGCCGGGCCCGCCGCGAACGCGCGCGGGAACTGCTCGTGCGCGTGGGCCTTGCGGGCCGCGAGGATCATACGCCCGCGCAGCTCTCGGGCGGCCAGCAGCAGCGCGTGGCGATCGCCCGCGCGCTGATGAACAATCCTCCCGTCGTCTTCGCGGACGAACCGACGGGAAACCTCGACACGAAGAGCTCCATCGAGGTGATGAACCTCTTCACCGAGCTTTCGCGCGAGGGCATCACCATCGTGATGGTGACGCACGAAGACGACATCGCCGCCTACGCCCGGCGTCATGTGGTGATGCGCGACGGCAAGGTGATGCGCGACGACCGCGCCGACGGCGGCGTGCGGAAGACGCAGGACGAGGTGGCCCGCTTCGTCAAGGAGGCGCTGGCATGAGCCTCTTCACGATCTTCCGGGTTTCGTTGAAGTCCCTCGGCCGCAATCCCGTCCGCTCCTTCCTCAGCTGCCTGGGCATCGGTATCGGCATCGTCGCCGTGATCCTCGCGATGGCGATCGGCCAGGGCGCCAAGACGATGATGGTGAAGGAGATATCCTCGATGGGGAACAACCTGATGATGGTCTTCCCCGAGCGGCGCAACCACGGGCCGGTCTCCGGCGGCATGGGGCAGGGGCAGACGATGACCGCGGGCGACGCGGAGGCGGTGAAGCGCGAGCTCGCCGGCCTCGTGAAGGGCGTGAGCCCGCAGGTGCGCACGACCGTGCAGATGATGTACGGCGCGAAGAACTGGTCCGGCAACGTCCAGGGCGTCTCGACGGACATCCTCATGATCAGCAACTGGGAGGTGCCCGTGGGGCGCTTCTTCACGGACGAGGAGACCCGGCGCTCCGCGCGCGTCTGCGTGATCGGCACCACGGTGCAGGGCAATCTCTTCGCCGACGAGGACCCCATCGGCAAGACGATCCGCCTGAAGAACATCACGTTCAAGGTCATCGGCGTGCTCGGCTCGAAGGGCGCGAACAACTGGGGTCAGGACCAGGACGACGTGATCATGGCCCCCTACACGAGCGTCCAGCGCTACCTCCAGCGCTCGAAGTTCAACAACATCAACATGATGAACCTCTCCCTCGTCTCGATGGACGACCTGGACGAGGCGAAGCGCGAGGTGAGCGCGCTGCTGCGCCAGCGGCACCATCTGGCCGACTACCAGGACAACGACTTCGAGACGCGCGACACGACCGAGATCATGAACACGATCGGGTCCGTCACCGGCATCGTCAGCGTGCTGCTGCTGATCTTCTCCGTGATCACCCTCGTCGTCGGCGGCATCGGAATCATGAACATTATGCTTGTGAGCGTCACCGAGCGCATCCGCGAGATCGGCCTGCGGATGTCCATCGGCGCCACCCCGCGCAACATCCTCGCGCAGTTCGTGCTGGAGGCCATCGTGCTCGCGACGGTGGGCGGGGCCGCGGGCGTGGCGACCGGCATCGTCGCCTCGCACATCGTCGGCGGGCTCGCCGGGTGGCCCGTGCTCATCGAACCCGCCTCGGCCGTCTACGCCTTCTTCATCTCGACCGTGGTCGGCCTCTTCTTCGGCTTCTATCCCGCCTGGCGGGCGAGCCGCCTCAACCCGATTGACTGCCTGCGCTATGAATAGGTGCGTGCTCGCGGTTCTCGCCGCCGCGCTGTGGGGCGGCTTCGCGGCGCGGGGCGCCGTGCCGGACGCCTGGGACCTTGAAACGCTCACCTCGAACGGCGTGAAGGTGGCCGACTGGGCCCTTGCGCATCCCACGCGCGCCAATCACACGGACTGGACCTACGGGACGTTCTACGCGGGCCTCGCGGCGTTCGCGCTCGCCCACCCGGACCTTCCACACCGCGCGCTTCTGGTGGCCGAGGGCACGAACTACGCCTGGCGGCTCGAAGGCGGGCGCCCGTTCTACGCCGAGTCGCACGGCATCGGCCAGGCCTGGCTTGAACTGGCGCGGGCGGAGGATCGTCCTGCGGCGGTGGCCGGCGTGCGTGCGGTGTTCGACTACGTGCTGGCGAACCGCTCCCGCGCGCCGGTCGTCCAGCGCACGCCGAACGGTACCTTCAGCCCGAACCTGCTGCGCTGGGCGTGGTGCGATGCGCTCTTCATGTCCCCGCCCGTCTGGGCGAAGCTGGCGGCCCTCACGGGTGAGGAGCACTACCGCGACTTCATGATCAGCGAGTTCCGCGCGTCCGCCGCGCGGCTCTACGACGCGGAGGCCTGTCTCTTCCGGCGCAGCTACGGCGCGAAGGTCTTCTGGGGGCGCGGGAACGGCTGGGTGCTGGGAGGGCTGCCGCTCGTCATCCGCGAACTGCCGCCCGACCTGCGGTCCACGCCCTACTTCGTCGATCTCTTCCGCGCGATGTGCGCGGCGGTGAAGGCCGTTCAGCGCGACGACGGCGCCTGGTCGCCGAACCTGTTGGACGGCGCGGACCCCGATCTGCCGGAGATGAGCGGCACGGCGCTCTTCTGCTTCGCGCTCGCGTGGGGCGTGAACGAGGGGATTCTGGATGAAGCCGACTATCTGCCGTGCGTGCGGAAGGCATGGTCCGCCATGTGCCGCGCAGTCTCCGACGAGGGGCGGCTTGGCTGGGTTCAACAGGCCGCCGTGGGGCCCACGAAGAACTTCACCGCCGACTCGACCGCGCTCTACGCGGTGGGCGCCTATCTGCTCGTGTCGGTCGAAATCCGTCGGCACGTGGTGGCGAAGGCGCATCCGGCGGCGAAGATCGTCGTCGTGGGGCCGATCCCGCGCTTCGGCCACGTGACGGCCCAGGTGCCGCTGGGCGACCTCTCGCCGCTTTCGGGCGACTTCGTCGTCTTCGACGAACGCGACGGCGCGTTTGTGCCGAGCCAGCTCTGGGACGCGGACGAGGACGGCATTGCGGAGACGCTCATCTTCCGGACGAGCCTCGGCGCGGGCGTGCCGCGCGCGTTCCGCGTCTTCTCCGGCACGTCGCCGCGCGCCGCGCCGGTGGATCTGCCCGAAGTCGGCGGGTTCGCCTACGTGCGGAACGGGCAGGTGGCGCGGGCGGGTGAGCCTGTGGGGCGACGTGAAATCGCCGTGGGGCCTGTTCGGACGCTCGTCGAATACACGCTGCCGGCGGTGGCCTGCTGTGGGGCCTCCGTCACGGAACGGCGCGCGGTGCAGTTCGACCGAGGGGCGGATTTCGTCGTCTGCCGCTCGCGCTTCACGATCGAGGGCGCGGAGGACCTGTCGGGGGGACCCGTTCTGCCCGTGGGGGACGGTGAGGCGGTTCTGCGGCCCCGCGCGGGATGGGGCGCGGCGTCTGTGGGAGATGACTTTTCCGCCGTCGCCGTGTGCGCGCCGGCAGAGGTGCAGTCCGTGGGAATGGGTGATCTTGCGCTCGTCCGCGCCCTGCCGCGCGAGGGGCCGCTCACCTGGCTGTGGGGCCGCGCGGGGCGGGGCGGCGACCGGTTCGCGACGCTGGAACAGTGGGCGGGCGTTGTGCCGCGCGCGCAGGAGGACGCGCTGCGTCCGCCGCCGGTTCGGGTGTTCGGGCCGGACAGAAAAGGGTTGTGGTATACTGAGAACGTAACCTCCAAACGAAAGGATTGACCCGATGAAGAGACGCGAGTTCCTGAAGTCCGGCGGCGTCGCCGGCGCGACGCTTGCCATGCCGGCCATCGTGAAGGCCGCAGCAGTTGACCAGAAGATACGGATGGGGTTCATCGGCGTGGGCAACCGCGGCACGCAGGTGATGCACCTCTTCATGAACTTCCCCGACGTGGAGGTCGTCGCGCTCTGCGACGTCTACGAGCCCTATCTCTATCGCCGTGAGCAGGACTTCGACCCGAAGTTTCTGGAGTGGGGATTGAAGGGACGTCTGCCGATCTTCACGAACAAGGACGGCACGCGCCATCGCCACGAGGAGACGATCGCCGCGCGCGTCGCCGCCGGGCAGTGCAGGCTCTACAAGGACTACCGCAGGCTGCTGGAGGACAAGAACGTCGATGCCGTCTACATCGCGACGCCCGACCACTGGCACGCGATCATGACGATCGACGCCATCAAGGCGGGCAAGGACGTCTACTGCGAGAAGCCGCTCACCGCGACGATCGCCGAGGGGCGCAAGATGGTGGAGGTTGAGAAGGCGCACAAGCAGGTGTGCTGCACGGGACTCAACCGCCGCGGCTGCGTGCCGTACCAGATGCTGAAGAAGGAGATCGACTCGGGCAAGTACGGCACGTTCCGCGTGGGCCGCGCGGCGCGGTGCTCGAACATCTTCCCGAACGGCCTCGGCAAGTGCCCTCCCTGCCCGCCGCCGAAGGGCTTCGACTGGGATGCGTGGCTGGGCCCGCGCGCCGCGCGCCCCTACAAGTACACGACCGCGCCGTACTTCTTCCGCTGGCACCCGGACTTCTCAAGCCAGGTCGGCAACTGGGGCGTGCACTACCTCGACGCGATGCGCTGGATGATGGGCGAGACGGCGCCGTGCGCCGTCTCCGCCGTCGGCGCGAAGTACTTCACGCCGAACTCCGACAGCGAGATCCCCGACACGATGGTCTGCACCTACGAATTTGCCTCCGGCAAGATGATGGAGTTCAACGTCTTCGAGGGCGGCTTCTCCCGGCCGATCTTCCGGCGCGAGCTTGAGCTCTCCAGCGGCGACGCGGCGATCTACGCGAGCCAGAGCGGCTTCGAGATCACGCCCGTGCGTTCCCGCGAGTTCAACAACGACCGCGCGAAGAAGTTCGACGAGATCAGGTACGAGCACAAGGAGGCGCTGCTGGACGACGGTTCCGCCGCGAGCTGCACGAACAACGTCATCCGCGACTTCCTCGACCGCGTGAAGGACCGCGGCACCTGCCTCTGCTCGCTGGAAGAGGGCCACCGCTCGACGTCGTTCGCGCACCTCGCGAACATCGCCTACCAGATGGGGCAGCGTCTGGAGTGGGACCCCGTCGCGGAGCGCTTCACCAACTGCCCGAAGGCGAACGAACTGCTCCACTACGCCTACCGCCCGGGCTACACGCTCGGCTGAGCGTGATTGCCCGGACGTTGGCCGTCGCCGTCCTCAGCCGAGCACCTTGGCGATGCGGGCGACGGCCTCCTCCACGTTCGCGCGGCTGTTGAAGGCGGAGATGCGAATGTAGCCCTGCCCGGCCTTGCCGAACCCGGCGCCGGGGGTGGTGACGACGGCCGCCTCCTTGAGGAGCCTGTCGAAGAACGCCCACGAGTCGCCCTTGACGTTCACCCAGAGGTACGGCGAATCGACGCCGCCGGTCACGTCGTAGCCCAGCCCGAGAAGGGCGGTCTTCATGATCTGCGCGTTCTCAAGGTAGAAGTCGATCGTCGCCTTCGTCTGCGCCTTGCCCTCGGGGGAGTAGACGGCCTCGGCGCCGCGCTGGGTGATGTAGGAGCAGCCGTTGAACTTCGTCGTCTGGCGGCGGGTCCAGAAGGGGCGCAGCTCGACGGGCTCGCCGTTCGCCGTGTAGCCGACGAGGCCCTTCGGCACGACCGTGTAGCCGCAGCGCACGCCGGTGAAGCCCGCCGTCTTGGAGAAGCTGCGGAACTCGATCGCGCACTCCCGCGCGCCCACGCACTCGTAGATCGAATGGGGGATGCCGGGGGTGCGGATGAAGGCCTCGTAGGCGGCGTCGAAGAGGATGAGCGCCTTGTTCGCGCGCGCCCAGTCCACCCACTCCTGCAGCTGGGCCTTCGTGGCGACGGCGCCGGTGGGGTTGTTCGGGTAGCAGAGGTAGACGACGTCCACGGGGGCGGCGAGGGCCGCCGGGGAGGGCACGTAGCCGTTCGCGGCGGTGCAGTCGAGGTAGACGAGGCCGGCGTAGCGGCCCTCCGCGTTCGCGCCCGTGCGCCCGGCCATCACGTTCGTATCGACGTAGACGGGGTAGACGGGGTCGCCCACCGCGATGCGGACCTCCGCACCGAAGAGTTCCTGGATGTTGCCGCAGTCGCACTTCGCGCCGTCCGAGATGAAGATTTCGTCGGCGGCGATGTCGATGCCGCGGTCCTGAAAATCGTTCTTCGCCACGGCGTCGCGCAGGAAGGCGTAGCCCTGTTCGGGTCCGTAGCCGTGGAAACGCTCCCGCGTGCCCTCATCGTCAACGGCCTTGTGCATGGCCTCGATCACGGCCGGGGCGAGGGGCTCGGTGACGTCGCCGATGCCGAGGCGGATGATCTTCGCCTCGG
>JBJEWG010000094.1:0-2936 GCA_051884935.1 Kiritimatiellia bacterium
CCTCCCCACCCCCCCCCCCCCCGCCCTCAGCGGATGAAGAGCACCATGCCGGACTTCGAGAAGGTCGCGTAGACGATGCCGTCCGAGACGGCGGCGCCCGCGCGGTACCCCGCCGGCGGCTGCGCGCCGTTGACCGTACAGGCCCACTTCACCCCCTCAAGCCCCGCGGCGCCCACCACGGGCACGCGCAGCGCCTTCACCGTCGCCGGGTCGTCCAGGCAGGGCACGTCGAGGCGCACCACGCGGTCCTCCGGCAGTTCGACGGCCCGCAGGTCGAGCGCGCGCGTCTGCCCCGGCGCGGCGGTGAAGCCGCCCCCCGCCTCGATCGTCGCCCGCGCCACGGTCCCCGTGCCGCCGAGGAAGGCCCCCGCCTGCACAAAGACGTTCGTGGACAGGAACGCCGCAGCGTCCACCAGCAGCGTCCCCTCGTTCACGCGCGTCGCCTCCCGATAGTAGTAGTTGTCGGTCTCCCGTCGGCCGTCGAGCCTGCCGGACCCGTTCAGTCGCAGCGTGCCGGGCCCCGTCTTGAGCAGCCCCGTCCAGAAGCGCGTGGCGCCGAAGCGCTGCGCGCCGCCCCACGTCGCCTGGGTCTTCAGCACCACGCCCAGCGTCACGTCGGGGTTCGCGTCGCCCGTGATCTCCGCCACCCGGAACTCGCACTTGCCGTGCAGGTTCGTGATGGCGCCGTTGTCTTCGAGGACGCTGTACGAGTCGTCCTGGTGGCCGAGGCAGAAGCAGCAGGCGGTGCCGCGCGGCTGCACGTCGTAGGGCCGCGTGCCGTCCCACGACACGCGCTGCGCGAAGATGAACGTACCGTAGGGCGGGTTGTAGTTGCCGCTGTTGAGTCCGCCGCAGATGTCGAACGTCGCGTTGTAGAGTTCGAGGAACGGCAGGCTGTTCGCCCACCCCTCCTGCGTGCCCGCATTCCGGGTGAGCGAGCGAAGCGTCGCGTTGGAGACGACGAACGTCGAGTCGTTCACGCACGCCGCCTGCCCCAGCGTGTCGCTCGCCGTGAACTCCAGCGCGCCGCCCGACATCACGAGCGCCGTGCGGTTCGAGATCGCGAGGTTCCCCAGCGCGGAGTTCCCGGCCGGCCGATCGCTGTTCCCGCGCGCGCGGAGGCGCAGCACGCCCTCGGCGATCTCGATGCGGCCCGTCGTCACGCTGCCGGCGTTGTCGAGCAGCAGCGTGCCCGCGCCCGTCTTCCGCATGTTGAGCGCCGCGCCGACATGGTTGGTGCCGGTGACGTAGCGGCGGTGGTATTCGTCTTCGGGCCAGCTTGCGCTGTACCAGGGCGGGGCATCCACCAGCGTGCCCGCGATCCGCAGATCGACCGCGTCGTCCCCCGTCACGTCGTCGAGGTGGAGCTCGGTCGGCGTGCGCCCCTCGTCCAGGCCGAAGTAGTACGTGGTGCCCGAGTGGGAGAGGTTGTAGGCCCTCGTGCCGGTGAACACGACGCCGCCGTTGAACCCGAGCGAGGGCCACTGGCCGGTAACGGAGTTCGTCACGGCGCACGGCGCCGCGGGCCTGATCCAGTAGTAGAAGGGATTCTGCGCGTTCTCAAGGACGATTGTCGCATCGTCGAAGATCGTCCGGCAGATGCCGTTCACGGTCCTGTTGTACTGCTGGAAGGTTCCCCCCTTCACCACGAGCGTGAGCGCGTTCGTCGCGTAGAACTGCCCCATCTGGTCGTTCGCCGCCAGTTGCAGCGTGGCGCCGGGATGGACCGTCACCGTGTGGGCATAGCGCGCCGCGCCGAACACGCTCGTGCGGTCGAAATTGGTCACGGCGTTGCTCGCGTTCATCCTCAGCGTCCCCTCCACGACGTCCACGTCGCCCGTGTAGTTGCTCCACCTCGCCGTGGAGTTGTCGTTGTCCTGGCCGAACTCAAGCGTGCCCGCGCCGATCTTGCGGAAGCCGGAGCACGGCGCGTTGTGGCCGGCCGTCCAGATGAGCGGCACCTTGAGGATGACGTCGGACGCCGCGTCGCCCGTCATGTCCGGCACGTCGATGACGCCCTGCTGCGCCAGATTCACCGTCCCCTCGGGCGTGAACTTGCCCACGGAGAGCGCCGCCTTGCGCATATCCTGATTCGAGAGATTCGTGACCTCGTTCGAGAACGTCACCGCCCGCGTGCCGCTGAAGTAGAGGTTGTTCGCATAGAGGGCCCCCCAGAAGGCACCGTCGTTCGGGCCGCTCACGAGATCGGTCCTCCCCCAGTGGCTCAGCCCGCCGTGGAACTTCACCTCGCTGTCGTGCAGATGGACGTTCCCGGCGTTGAACGCGAAGTTCGTCGTGAGGTCGAGCGTGGCGTTGTAGAACTTCAAGTCCGTCCTGATCGGCGTGCCGGAGCGTCCGCTGCCGCCGAAGGAGTTCTGCCCGACCATGCGGAGCGTGGCATTGGAGACGACCACCGTGCGGGCCACGCGGGGATTGCCGAGGGCGCCGACCTCTGTGTCAATGACGTCGTTCCCCGGCGTGGTGAGCAAAGTCGTGCCGCCCGCAAGCAGCACGTCGCCCGTGAACGTGCTCGCGCCGGAGAGCGTCAACTCGCCGTCGCCCCACTTTTCAAGTCCCTCGGGCCCCGCCAGCACGGACGAAATGACCCACGGCTCGTCGTTCGTGAACGCCCGCTGTCCGTTCCATCCGCTATCCGCCCACACGCCCGCCGTCGCCATCACGGCAAACACGGCCCCGAACACGCTCTTCTTCATTCAAGCCCCCATCTGGTTGATTATGATTGAACCGATTTCGGTAGAACCCGCTCGCACGCCCGCAACCGCCCGACGCGATTGAAGCCCACTCGCGCATTTCGCGTGCAGTCTACCACTTATCACCGTCGCCCGTCAATGGCCAATCGTGATTTATTTCAGAATATATCGCCCCCCCCCCCCTATTGGCAGTTTTATGCCGATGTGGCCCATCCTTCCAGCACA
>JBJEWG010000095.1:0-15615 GCA_051884935.1 Kiritimatiellia bacterium
GTGCGTCGTCGCGGGACGGGAAGACTGGCATCCGTTCATGGGAACGAAAATTGGGTTTGGCGGCAGGGAACTTCCATGACAATTGACTTCTATGGCATCTTCTCGGGCACCTACGAGATATTCAGTGAAGGGACGGAAGATAATGGCATAAACCCGGATGTGAATAATGGCACGTTCTCGACGATCCGCTACTATTGGGGCAAGGATATGTCCGGCACGTTGCAGGGTGCGGGCGGCGTCGGCGGACTGCTTTTCCTCACCATCGACGGCGCGGTCTACGTTCCCTGCCACGACAACAACGGCAACGTCATGCGCTACCTCGATTCGGCGGGCGGCACCGTCGCGACGTACGTCTACGATGCCTTCGGCAATACGATCTCGCAGTCCGGCGCCCTCGCCAGTACCTTCCGCCACCGCTTCTCGACAAAATACTTCGATGCCGAGACGGGCCTCCACTACTACGGATATCGATTCTATAGTCCGCCCCTCATGCGCTGGATCAACCGCGACCCGATAGAAGAGGCGGGAGGGGTTAACGTGTATGCGTTTTGTGGAAATGGTGTGGTGTTTAAGTTTGACAGGGATGGGCGCGCTTATTTTGCGTTACGTCCATTGGCTAATATGCCGTGGCTGGGATTGGTTTCACATAACATACTAGACGATTTATTGAATACTGAAATTGCCCATGAGCATCTTTTCTTCGAAGATGGGAAAAGTCCCTCGAATTACGGGCTTCATGCAGAGGCTGGTGTAGATGGAAAACAAATTTTTCATGACGAGGAAGCAACTAACTATCGGCATTTTGAACGGGGATACGATGATTGCATAATGCGGATAGCAGTCGCCAATGTTAAACCAAGGCCATATTCTTTGTTGGGCTCTTTAAAGAACTTCAAATATAACTGCCAAGACTACTGTTCAGATTTAAGAAGAGAATATTTCCGTCTGTTGTTTGATAAAACGGTCCGAAAAAAGTGTTGTATTGGGAAAAAGCGGAAATGAAGAAGCATATCTTGTTTCTTTGTTATATGTGCTCCGTACTTGCGTTGGTACGGTTCCTTTTCAATTCCACACGGATAGGAACAGATCTTCGTGTCCTGATTCAAATGGCATTTCCTCCAGACGACTTATTTGCGAATAAAGTTGAAGTCCCGATTCTTGAGGATGTCAATTCTTACGAGATTGTGATAACGAATAAGTTCATTGGGAATTATGCAATACGCATTAAGGTGCCCAACGGGGTTCATGAATGCGAGATATTCCAATTGAAACCACCCCATCTTCAATATGTTAAATATTTTTGGGAAGGAGGAACCTTTGAACAATCACCATGTAAACGTTCTTGGTATTCGATTGGGGACGATTCATGCTTATTCTCGTATGAAAGTGTTCGGGTTCCGACCGATGTCCCACAAAGTAGACAGATTAAGGTTTGGGTTCAACTGCCAAAGGAGGCACAAAAGTTTTTTATCGAACATCCGGGATGTCGTTTGATCTTCGGTAAAGATTCAGATGAATGACTCGTAGAAAAATAAGTACAGAACTGGACGTGTCAGGAACTTTTAAATGAGATGGTTTTATAACAGGCGTTCGGAGCTCTCCGCCACGATGATCGGCACGAACGCCTACGGCTACGTCTACGACTCCATCGGCAACCGCCTGTGGGCTTCCGCCAACGCCGCGACGAACTTCTACACGGCGAATGGCCTCAACCAGTACACCGCCATCTCCGACAACGCGAATCCCGTGTACGACGCCGATGGCAACCTGACGAACGACGGCTCGTTCATCTATTCTTACGATGCGGAGAACCGACTCGTCTCTGTTTATCCGGTCGCGCCGGCCGAGAACGCGCCCGCCGTGGAGAACCGCTACGACCACCGGCACCGCCGCGTGCGGAAGATCGTTAGGCGGTACGACGGCACGACATGGGGAACGGTGGAGGCGCACACGTTCGTCTGGGACGGCAACAACATCGTCCTGGAGCGCATCGCCTTCGCCGACGGCACGACGCGCACCTGCGAATACTTCTGGGGGCTCGGCAAGTCGGGGACGGAGCAGGGCGCGGGCGGCGTCGGGGGCTGCTCGCGGTCTCGGTGGACGGACAGTTCTACATTCCCTGCTACGACCACAACGGCAACATCGTCTGCTACGTCTCCGAGACGGGGGCGATGACCGCGCAGTATGTCTACGATCCGTATGGAAGCGTGATCGACACCTACGGCACCAGCCCCAACCTCTTCTCCTTTGGCTTCAGCACGAAGTACCACGACCGCGAGACGGGCATGGTCGCCTACCAGCGCCGCTTCTACCGCTCCGACCTCGGCCGGTGGCTCAACCGTGACCCGATTGAGGAGGTCGGCGGCGAGAACTTGTATGCGTTTTGTGGAAACGCGCCGGTATTGTATGTTGACGTTTTGGGGTTAAGTTTCTGGGACGATTTAATTGACTCGGCAAAAATAGCCGTAGGTATTTGTACTATTGTATCAGGGGCACTCGCTGGTGCTGCTACATCATGGACTGGCGCTGGGGCTGTTATGGGAGGTACTCTTTTCATTCTTGGGGTAGATCAGGTGTTTGAAGGAATTAATAATATTGCAAGCAGAGTTAAAGGAGGCCCTGCTTCCGACAATTCGTTTGTCAAACAGATTATTTCAAGTACTTCGCATTGTATTACGGGTACAAGAAATTCTCAGTTAGAAATCTATTTGCAGTCAACCTATTCTGCAATTCAGCTGACCTCTTCGTGTTACAGTGGTATTGTTAAGGCAAGGTCTGTTGTTAAGGCTATTAATTTGACATATGTCCCCCCTCATTCGGAAATAGTACCTGTGTTGCGAAGAAGCACAATTCAATGGCAAATAGAACTGAAAGCTTCGTATTGGAGAATCAATGGCGTGAAAGATGCTGCGAGTGGCGCATTTAGTCTTCTGTTTCAGGGGATTTCATCTTTGAAGCATGAAGTAGAAGGAGAGGGACATACCGAATGAGGCTGTTTTTAGATTTGTTCTTGTATCTTGGAATATGGGGCGTTTCAGCATTAAATCAAAAATATATGCTGTGCGCTGGGTTGATGTTTATCGTCATGGTATTGGATGTCTTTCAGAATGGAATGTCCAACGCGGTTTTATTGTTGGCTGGCAACTTCATGCTGTTGTGGATGACAATAAAGGATACTCAAAGGCACAAAAATGAGGCGCTGATTCTGAAATACAATCCATTAAACGAAAAGAGTAAAATCAGCCCACGAGTGTGTCTTTTACTTCTATTGATATTTGTCTTAGCATTTATAGTAAGAATAGGTTCGTATTTTGTGGTTGGAAGATAAAGAAGAGACTCGTGTTATTAACCGTAATAAATGTGAATCGAGCCATATTCACAGTGGTTCTGTTGTGCAACATGGCTTATTGGTGCGTCTCAAGGGTTTGTGTGTTGTGTCTCGGTTGTTTGTCCTGATTAGCAGGAGCCGTAAATCATGGAAAGTAAGACTAATGAAAAACAGTCATGTTGCAGTTGTCATTATCCGAACGCGGCGCGACTGGGCGGGGCGAATCATCGAGGTGTATTACGGGAAGATATACGGGGACATCTGGGCGGCGGGGATCGCCTGTGCGGGCGCGTGGTTTCACCTAGAGGAAAAGGGGGTTGGTCTAGGTGAGAGCGTGCGTTCGCCTAGGAGGGAGCGCGGGGACACCTCGACGACTACGAATTCCACTGCCCAGTAAAATTTATTCCGCTGGGCAGTGGAATTCCGAATCGACTAGGGGGGAAGGCGTGCCCCGTCGGGTCTGGCATGGTGGGATGTCGGCGGGAAGTGGGTGAGCTCTCGGCAGCGTCCGCGCCCACCCTGCGCTTGTGGGGCCTCGTCCTGCGCCCGAAGCCGATGAGCGACCCGAGTTATGCCGATGAGGTGTGCAGTTGGGCCGTATTCGCCTTGACACATCCGATTGAGGTCTGCTACACTGCGGACATCAGCGGCGGGTGCATCGTCGCGGGTCTGGGAAGATTGGCATCCGTTCATGGGAACGAAAATTGGGCTTGGCGGCAGGGAACTTCCATGACAATTGACTTCTATGGCATCTTCTCGGGCACCTACGAGATATTCAGTGAAGGGACGGAAGATAATGGCATAAACCCGGATGTGAATAATGGCACGTTCTCGACGATCCACTACTACTGGGGTAGAGACCTCTCCGGCACGTTGCAAGGTGCGGGTGGCGTCGGCGGACTGCTCTTCCTCACCATCGACGGTGCGGTCTACGTGCCGTGCCACGACAACAACGGCAACGTCACGCGCTACCTCTGTTTGAGAAAGGTAGTAAGTCGTGTCCGTCCATTATCATATAGCTTGCTTGGCGATAGATCAAAAGGTATCACACAGTATAATTGTCAAGATTGGGTTGATGATGTCTTGGCAATGTATGATGCGTTGGTTAGTGGTAGAATCTACTACCCGAAATCAACTACGTTCATAGGAGGTCGGTAAATCATGAATGTGACTATGGATGAAATCCTATGTTTTAGTTTATTGTTTGCTGTTCCATCGGCAATAATGATCTTATTTGAGTATGCAGTGCTTGTGGCGATTACCTTAAAAAAGGAGTGTAGACTTCCGATATTGATTCATTGGATAGACTTTGTTATTCCAATTATAGCAACGGGAATTTGGTGCAAGCCCCAAGTGTATTCAATACATACTAAAAGTATGAGCAACATTGCGGAATTAGGAATTTCTGGTTTGGTGTGGGGTGCCTTATTCCTTTGGCGTGGAGTTCTTTTTGCTAAGGGAAAAAGAGTTTCAATATGGTACTTTGCCATGTTGGAATGTGTTCTTGTGGTTTTACTTGTGATCTTTGCGCCTACATTTTCTGAATGAAATTGTATTAGTTGGTGCCCTGGAGTGAGATAATATGAACTCAAATGCATCTAAATTGTTTTTCGTGGCCGTGATTCTCGGCTTTCTGAATCTGACCGTTGCCGGGGAGCCCACTGTCGGGAAACCATGTGTCTCTCGAAGTCCCTCCATCAAGTTCAATATGCATAGCGCACGACTTCCTGTAGCCTATGCCCGCTTTGGTGATTGTGGATATGGATGTTTTCTAGGACACTCGTTTGGGAGCAGGCGGTTGCCGAAATCACAGTCGCTGACAATGATGGGGCAATGTGGGCGCAATGGAACTTCAGCCGGGGGAATCTCGGCCGTGGTGGAAACTAACTACCATTGTTTCTCCCAACTGAGATTGGACTTCTCGCCGGGCGAGTATAGGTTATGGCGAATCTCCCTTGAGGCTCCGATGAATTCGGAGCGCGCGGAAACGTTTTCGAGGATTGTACGTGATGACCTGTCTTCAACGTTCGGGTTGCCGCGCGAAGTCTGGCATGCGACTTCGCTGGGGGCGCGCAGCGACATCTCCGCCGAGGTGCCCGGGGGAATCAGGATACGTATTCGCCGGAATCCGGAGATGTCGAGGGGCTTCCTATTGCAGGTCGAGCTGTCAAATGGCCGAGTCCTGAGTCGGGCTCCGGAAGATGGCGACGTGGAGGTTGAAGTTGAGGGATTGTAGTATATCGCCCAATCCACTAAGCTGAAGTCTATCGGGAAAGTGTCCGGGGCGGTTGCCTCCGGCGTGGCCGTCCTTAAGTTCATTCGCGTCAAGCGCCCCTGTAGAAGAGTGTAAAGACGGTCTGACCTCTTTTACACACTCGCCTCTCTACGGACCCCTGGCCGCCTCATCCCGATGACCCGACCCCGAGTTGTGCCGATGATCGCCCCCGAGGCATACGGATGGCTTGGCGGATCGACCGTTTTGAAAACTCCGAGCGTTTGCAAAGTGGCGGTTCTAACGAACCGCCTAGGGCTTCGCACGCCTCAACGGCACTTCATTGACTCAACAAGTGATTGGTTTTTCGGCAGACGGGGCTCTCCGCCACCGTCGGCCATTTATCCTTGTCCACCACCACTGGCCACTTGCCTCTGTATGAGGAATAGGGGCTGGCAGGGGCGGACGCCCCTGCCACGGAACCGAAAGGAGGCTTTTGTCGTGTCTTTTTTGATAGAAAGGGGTCGTTGAAGCGTTACGAAGCTTCAGGCGGGGAGTTCTCAGGCCGATTCAAACTCAGTCGCCATCTGGTCAAAGAAAAGTCGTTGAAGAGGTGCGGAGCCTCAGGCGGTTCGTTAGAACCGCCCTTTGCAAACGCTCGGAGTTTCTAAAATCGGGTGACGGGTCGGCGGATGTGACGGGATGGGCGGCGGGGGCTCGTCGCGATGGGTACGCGGGTTCACCTGAGGGAGAACGCTGGGTGGTCTAGATGGGGGAAGTGGGATCGCCTAGGAGGCTGCGGGTTTTACTGCCGAGTGGAGAAAATTCCACTGGGCAGTAGAATTTATTCCGCTGGGCAGTGGAATAAATTTTACTGAGCAGTGGAATTCCGAATCGCCTAGGGGAGAGGCACGCCCCATCGGATCGGGTACGGTGGGATGTCGGTGGGAGGTGGGTGATTTCTCGGTAGCGTCCGCGCCCGCCCTGCGCCTGTGGGGCCTCGCCTCGCGCCCGTGGGGCCTCGCCCTGTGCCTGTGGGGCCTCGTCCTGCGCCCGAAGCCGATGAGCGACCCGAGTTGTGCCGATGAGGTGTGCAGTCGGGCCGGATCCGCCTTGACACATCCAGTTGAGGTCTGCTACACTGCGGGCGTCGTCGGCGGGTGTTTCGTCGCGGGTAGGAAGATTGGCGTTCGTGGAGGAGAGGATGGTGCTCTTTGCCTACCCGTTTTAAACTCATGACGAAAAGAAGTCTAAGATGAGGGCGGAAGAGGTATGTTCGCAAGAGGGCCGATGACGCAATCAAGGTGCGCAACCCAATGAACCTGAAGAAGTTACTCACAACCGAGATGCCGACAATCTCCCGGTCAACGCCATATTGGAGGGCGTTGAAGGTCTGTTCTCCTCTGTTTCTGCTTCCAGAAGTCATCTTGGCATTTACGTTGCCGTTCAATCAAATCACGCCGACAGAGTTCTGGGCGATTTCGCTTGTTTTGTTGATATTATGGCCCATGACGCCCTTGATTCTGCGAATGAAGAACGACAGGAAATTCTTCATTGTCATTGGTCTCGTGATGATGGCGCTCGTTATTCTTCTGGCGACGATGAAGATATGCGATCATCATTATGTCAAGAGTGTCTTCGGGGCATACCTTCGGGGCGAAGATCACCAGAGAACGCCGGATTATCTATCGAGGTTTGCAAGTTCAAATGTCATTGCCTACACCCAGTTTCTCATAGATGAGAGTGAATTCCTGCGGCGAAGCGTACTTGAGGCAAGGCAGCTTGAGGAGAAGTCGAGCCATGGTTGGTCCGAAGAATTACGCGATTTACGAAAGCGTGTCGTAGAACACATGGGAGGGTTGGACGAACGGTTTATCACCACTGGGTACAGCAATGGAAGTTCTGTTGTTGGGTTTGAGGCTATACGGGGAAAATACGATCATTTGACGAATTCCCTAAAAGGCGTCTCCAACGCCGGCAAATGAAGGCGGATGAAAATGCCCATTGGATTGTTTCTCGGGACCATGGTTCTCGTCGTTCTGAACCTGACCGCTGCGGGGGAGGCCGCTGTCGGGAAGCCATGTGTCGCTTGAAGTCCCTCCATCACGTTCAATATGCACAACGCATGGCTTCCAGTGGCCTATGCCCGCTTCGGTGATTGTGGATATGGATGTTTTCCAGGGCACTCGTTTGGGAGCAGACGGTTGCCGAAATCGCATTGCCCTGTCGGGATTGCGATTGGAAGGGGGAAAGAGTATAATTCCCGCCGATTTTTCAAGGAGAGACTATGGAACAGCAGACGAATGAATACCGCGCGAACCGCCTGGCCGCGATGCAGGCGCTGGCAGATCTCGGCTTCACCCCCTATGGGCACAAGTATCCGCACGACGACCTGAAGGACGTGCGCGCGTCGTTCGAGGAGGGCAGGGAGGTGCGCGTCGCGGGGCGTCTGCTGATGATCCGCCGCATGGGCAAGATGAACTTCGCGACGCTCAACGACGGCACGGACCGCTTCCAGGTGATCTTCAAGCGCGACGAGCTCAGCGAGAAGATGTTCGCGGGGTTCAAGCTGCTCAACCTCGGCGACATCATCGGCATCCGGGGCGTGCTCTTCACCACCCAGAAGGGCGAGAAGAGCGTGGTGGTGAAGGAGTGGGACCTGCTCGCGAAGGCCCTCGAACAGCCGCCGGAGAAGTTCCACGGCCTGGCGGACCAGGAGGAGCGCTACCGCCGCCGCTACGTCGATCTGATGGTGAACGACGAGAGCCGCGCGCGCTTCTTCACGCGCTCCCGCCTGCTGATGGAAATCCGCAAGTACCTCTGGTCGAAGGGCTTCGTGGAGGTCGAGACCCCGATTCTCCAGAACCAGGCGGGCGGCGCGGCCGCGAAGCCGTTCTTCTCGCACTTCAACGCGCTGGACCAGGACTGCGTGATGCGCATCGCGCCGGAGCTCTACCTGAAGCGTCTGCTCGTGGGCGGCATGAACAAGGTGTTCGAGCTCGGCAAGGACTTCCGCAACGAGGGCATCGACCGCACGCACAACCCCGAGTTCACGGTGTGCGAGATCTACGAGGCCTACGGCGACCGCACGTCGATGGAGGCGATCATGGAGGGCCTGCTGCCGCATCTCTGCGACACGGTGATCGGCACGCGCGTGGTCGAGTACGGCGAGAAGAAGGTGCCGATCGACTTCACGCCGCCCTACCGCCGCGTGGCCTACAGGGACCTCGTGAAGGAGCTGATGGGCGACGACTGGTTCGAGCTCGACTTCGCGACGCAGCTCGAAAAGGCCAAGGCGAAGGGCCGCGAGACCGAGACGAACCTCGAACTCGACGGCGTGACGACGGAGCTCATGCTCACGCACGAGGTCTACGACAAGCTCATCGAGAAGAACCTGATGCAGCCGACCTTCGTGACGCGCATCCCGCACGAGTTCGTGCCGCTCGCGAAGACGTGCCCCGACGACCCGTCCCTCGTGGACGTCTTCGAGTTCGTCGTCGCCGGCCGCGAGCTCTGCCCGGGCTACACCGAGCAGAACGATCCCATCGCCCAGCGCCAGGCGCTTGAACACCAGGCGGGCGAGGACACCGAGAAGATCGACGAGGACTTCATCAGCGCCCTTGAGGTCGGCATGCCGCCCACCGGCGGGCTCGGCTTCGGCGTGGACCGCCTCGTGATGTTCCTCACGGGCTGCGACTCGATTCGCGACGTCGTGCTCTTCCCCCAGCTCAAGACGAACTGAGACGGCGCGATGCTGGTCAAGGCGGACGAGGCGGGCCTTGCGGAGGCCGCGCGCGTGCTGAACGCGGGCGGCGTCGCCGTCATTCCCACGGACACCGTCTACGGCCTCGCCGCGCATCCGGCGCACCCGGACGCGGTGGCGCGGCTCTACACGATCAAGGGGCGCGCGGCGCAGAAGCCGATCGCGCTCTTGGCGGCCGACGCGGGCGCCGTGCGGGCTTTTGGGTACGAGGTGCCCGAACGGCTCGCGAAGCTGTGGCCGGGCGCCCTGACCGTGGTGACGCAGGGGCGCGGCGCGGCGGAGGGGTTCAGAGTGCCGAACCACGACTGGACGCGCGAGCTGCTGCGCCGGTGCGGGGGCGTGCTGCGCGTGACGAGCGCGAACCTCTCGGGGCGGCGGGCCGCGACGGATGCGCCGCAGGCGCTGGCGGAGGTGGGGCTGGCCGCGGATCTGGTGGTGGACGACGGGATATCCCCCGGGGGCGTGCCCTCCACCGTCGTGCGCGTGGGGGCGGATGGATCGCTTGAGGTGCTGCGCGAGGGCACGGTGAAGGTGGTGTGAGATGGCGGGATTGAATGATACGCCGTCCGGCAACCGGACGCACATTGCGTTCTTCGGCCGGCGGAACGCGGGCAAGTCAACGCTCGTGAACGCCCTGACGGGGCAGGAGATCGCGATCGTCAGCGACGTGGCCGGCACGACGACGGACCCGGTCTCGAAGGCGATGGAGATTCTGCCGCTGGGGCCGTGCGTGATCACGGACACGGCGGGGCTCGACGACGAGGGGGCGCTGGGCGCGGAGCGCGTGCGCCGGACGCTGGAGGTGCTGGAGAAGACCGACGTCGCCGTCTGGGTGGCGACGGGGGCGGCGGTGGACGATGCGGAGGCCGACTTCCTGAAGACGTGCGCGGCGCGGAACGTGCCGGTGCTGCGGTATCAGCGGGGGGAGGACGTCGCGGAGCTGAAGCGGCGGATCGCGGCGGTTCGGCTCGAAGACGCGCCGCGTCCGCTCGTGGGGGACCTCGTGCGGCGGGGCGACACGGTCGTGTGCGTGTGCCCGATCGACGAATCGGCCCCCCGGGGGCGCCTCATTTTGCCGCAGCAGCAGGTGGTGCGCGAACTGCTGGACGCGGGCGCCGCCGCGCTCGTCTGCCAGCCCGACACGCTCGCGCAGTACGTCGCCGCCGAGAATCCCCGGTGCCCGCCGCCGCGCTTCGTCATCACGGATAGCCAGGCGTTCGGCGCCGTCTCGCGGATCGTGCCGCCGGAGGTGCCGCTCACGAGCTTCTCGATCGTCTTCGCGCGGGCGAAGGGCGATCTCGCGGTCTACTGCGCGGGCGTCGCGGCGATGAGGGGCCTCGCGGACGGCGACGCGGTGCTGATCGCCGAGGGGTGCACGCACCATCGGCAGTGCGGCGACATCGGGACGGTGAAGCTGCCGCGCTGGATCGAAGAGTACACGGGGCGGAAGCTGGCGTTCGAGTTCTGCTCGGGGGCGGCCTTCCCGGAGGACGTGTCGAAGTACGCGCTGGTGATCCAGTGCGGCGGGTGCATGCTCACGCGGCGGGCGGTGCAGGCGCGGATCGCGCGCTGCAGGGCGGCGGGCGTGCCGATCGCGAACTACGGCCTCGTGATCGCGGCGTGCCACGGCATCCACGTGGAGCCGGAGTCCTGCATGGTCAGGCGGTGAGGGGCCGATTCCCGTGCGTGGTCCGAACAGATTCCTGATCTGGCTGAACTGGCCGATTGGCGCGTTCCGGGTGGATGCGCGCAGCCTCGCGGTGTTCAGGGGGCTCGCGGCGGGCGAGGTGCGCGTGGTGCGCGGCGAGCGGGCGTTCCTGCGGGAGCTGCCGGCGGCGACGCACGCGATCGTGTGGGAGTTCAAGACGGCGTGGTTCGCCCGCGCGAAGCGGTTGCGCGTGCTCGCGACGCCGGGGGCGGGGCGCGAGCTGCTGCCCACGGACGCGGAGATGCCGCGGGGGATCGTGCGGGTGAACGGCGCGTTCCACGGGGCGATCATGAGCGAGACGGTGATTGCGTTCATGTTCGCGCACGCGCGCGGGCTCTATCGGGCCTACGACTTCCAGAGGGCCGGCGCGGTGTGGCCGCGCGGCGAGATGAGCCCGTTCTGCTCGCGCGTGGCGGGGACGAAGGCGGTGATCCTCGGCTACGGGAAGATCGGCCGCGCGATCGGCGCGAAGCTGGAGGCGCTGGGGGTGGCGGTGGAGGGGTTCGGCCGGGCGAACATCGCCGGGCTCGGGCCCGCGCTGAGGGGGGCGGACTGGCTCATCGTGGCGCTGCCGGGCGACACGGGCACGGACAATCTGGTGGACGCCGCCGCGCTGCGCGGCATGAAGCGGTCCGCCGTGCTGATCAACGTGGGACGCGGGAACGCCATCGACGAGGCGGCGCTCGCCGCGGCGCTGCGGAACCGGCGGCTCGCCGCGGCCTATCTGGACGTGTTCAGGGCCGAGCCGCTGACGGCGGCGTCGCCCCTCGCGGAGAACCTGCCGGGCCTCGTGCGCCTGCCGCACGCATCGGCCTTCGCGCCGGACTATCTGCCGCTTTTCTTCAGAGAACTCTCAGATGGAGGCTGGTTGAAGTGAACGACCGCTATGACGTGGGCAGCGTGGAGGAGACCTGGGCCGTGGCGCGGCAGTTCGCCGCCGAGCTGAGGCCCGGCGACGTGGTGTGCCTGGAGGGGGACCTCGGCGCGGGCAAGACGACCTTCACGCAGGGGCTCGCCGCGTCCATCGGCGCCAAGCGCGCCGTGACGAGCCCCACCTTCTGCCTCGTGGTGGAGCACCCCACGGAGAAGTTCCTGCTCGTCCACATGGACCTCTACCGCCTGCACGACGCGGACGACGTTCTGACGATCGGCTGGGAGGACTACCTGGCGCGCGGCGCGGTGCTCTTCGTCGAGTGGCCCGACCGGGCGGGCGACCTCATTCCCCCCACGGCCTGGCACGTGACGTTCTCGCTCGGCGAGACGGAAGAGGCCCGTCAGATCGCCTTCCGTCGCGGTTGACGGCGCGGAGGGTCGCCGACCCAGGGAATTCCCTCGCCGACCCAAAAAATTCCACTGCCCAGTAGAATTTTTTCTGTCGCCCGACAGAAAGTTTTCCCTCGGGCGACAGAAAGTTTTCCCTCGCCCGACCCAAAAGATTCTACTGCCCAGTAGAATTTTTTCCTCGGGCGACAGAATTCCCGCCCTCGGCCCCATACCCCCGGCCCTCGCCGCCGTCTCGTGCGGCCCCGCCCGACAACTTTCTTAATGCCCGACTCACGGATTTCGGCTATACTCTGCGTGTTGTCTTGAACTGTGCCTAAGAAAGGACGCTGAAGATGAAGAATGTAGTGGTTGTCGCCGCCTGTGCGGCGTTGGGAACGCTGTTCGCCGCGCAGCCGGCGCTGGATACGTTCATTTCGCATCGCGGCGAGTCCGTGGACGCGCCCGAGAACACCCTCCCGGCCTACAAGACCGCGGTCGAGCGCGGGTTCGGCTTCGAGTGCGACGTCTACCTCTCGGCGGACAAGCGCGTGTTCACGTTCCACGACCACACGCTCACGCGCACGACGTCGGGCGCCTGCACGAAGAAGTGCTCCGAGGCGAACTGGGAGACGGAGATCTCGAAGGTCGATGTGGGGGGGTGGGGCAAGTGGAAGGGGTCGAAGTTCTCGCCCACGCGCCCGGCGCTCCTCGAAGAGGTGCTTGAGCTCGCGGTCGATGGCCGCCAGATCTACGTGGAGGTGAAGCCGGGCCCGGAGATCGTCCCCTATATTAAGGATATCTTCGCGAAGCAGACGAAGGCGACGCCGAAGAACACGCTCTTCATCACCTTCAACCGGGCGAGTTGCCGGGCGCTCAAGGAGCAGATGCCGGAGTACAAGACCTACTGGCTCACGGGGTGCGGGTCGAAGGAGAAGCCGATCACCGCCGACTACGTGATCAAGACGCTCAAGGACACGAAGGCGGACGGCGTGGACTGCCAGTTCAATTCGAACGTCGTCACGGCCGACTTCATCAAGGCGGTCCGCGCGGCGGGCTTCGAGTTCCACGTGTGGACGGTTGACCGGCTCGACCAGTCCCTGCTCGCCTTCGAGCGCGGGGCGCAGACGGTGACGACGAACTGCGCGAAGAAGCAGCTCGACGAATTCAAGGCGCGGAAGTAGTTCGCGGGCGGCGGACGGGCGATGATGGTCAACAGGGTGATTGTGATTGGGACGCTGGCGCTGGCGGGCGCGGCGTCCGCGGTGGTCGTGAAGAGCGCGTCGCTGACCGTCGAGCTCGATGGGACGCGGCGGGGCGCGGTGACGCGCCTCGTGACGGCGCAGGGCGCCGAGCTGGCGCCGGCCGTCGGCTCGACGCCGCTGTTCCTCTTGAAGGCGACGCGGGCGGACGACTTCCAGAAGAGCGTGGAGGTCTCGTCCGCCGACGCCGGCAAGGTCGTTCAGGACCAGACGGCTGACGGCGTGACGTTGCGCTACGAGGGCTTTCGGAAGGACGGCGTGGAGTCCGTGGCCTGCACGGTGCGCGGCGGCGGCGCGAACGTGCGCTGGGGCATCGCGGTGAAGATGAAGGAGGGCTGGGCGCTTGAGGAGACGACCTACCCGCGCCTGCTCGTCGCGCCCGCGCTGGGGTCGGACGGTGGCGACGACCGGGCCGTGGTCGGCGTGGCCAAGGGCGGCGTCGTGCACAATCCCGGTGCGAAGAACGTGGGCTGGTGGGTCTACGGACAGATGCCGGGCTCGCTCGTCGCGCAGTTCGCGGCGGTCTACGACGACCGGGCCGGGCTCTACTTCGCGGCCGAGGACGGCGCCTGCCAGACGAAGATACTGGGCGTCGAGCGCCTTGCGGAGGGTGTGCTCGTCACGTCCCGCCGACAGGACTTCGAGACCGGCGCGGTCGTGCAGGCCTACGACCTCGTGACGGGCGGCTTCGAGGGGACGGTGCGCGAGCCGTGCACGTGGCACGACGCGGCCGACATCTACAAGGCCTGGGCGGCGAAGCAGTTCTGGAGGACGAAGCCGTTCCGAGACCGCACGGACGTTCCGGCCTGGATGCGCGACGCGCCGGCGATGGTGCGCTTCGGGCGCGAGTGGCTGACGCGGCCGGACGCGATCCGCGCCTGGATGCGGGACTACTGGAAGAAGGAGTTCCCCGAAGCGCCGCTCGTGATGGCTTACTGGGGATGGGAGAAGCACGGCTACTGGGTGACGCCGGACTACTTCCCCGTCGTCCCCGACAACGAGACCTTCGCGCGGCTGGTCGCGGACATGAAGAAGCTGAACGGCCACGCCTTCCCCTGGCCGAGCGGCTACCACTGGACGACGACCTACGACAAGCGGGCCGACGGGTCCTTCGCGTGGGACGACCGCGCGCGCTTCGCGCGGATCGCCGAGCCGCACGCCGTCTACAACCGCGACGGCACGCGCTACGTGCGCACGCCGAGCTGGCTGCGCGGCGGCGACTGCGCCTGCATGTGCGGCGGCGACCTCTGGACGCGCGAGTGGTGGAACAACGAGATCTGCCTGCCGCTCGCGAAGCTGGGCTGCGAGATGATCCAGGTGGACCAGGTCGTCGGCGGCGCCTTCCCGCCCTGCTGGGCGAAGCACCACCCGCACGCCCCGGGGAACGGCAAGTGGAAGGCCGAGGTCTTCCTCGACCAGCTCGTGACGATGCGCGAGACGATGCGCACCGTCGAGCGGGACGCCATCGTCTGCGTGGAGGAGCCGGGCGAATACTACAACCACATCGTCGGCATTCAGGACTACCGCGACTGCGAGAGCGGCGCGGACGAGTGGGCGAGCGTGTTCAACTACATCTACCACGAGTGCCTGCCGTGCTTCCAGTCCAACCCCCGGCGCGGCAACCGCATCTGGCAGGCGCACGCGGCGGCGGACGGGCAGATTCCGTTCCTCTCGCCGCGCGAGGGCGATCTGGGCCGTGACCACGCGGCGCTTGTGAACGGCGACTTCGAGACGGCGGCCGACGGGCGCTTCCGCGGGTGGGAGAAGCTTGCCGGCTACAAGGGCGAGACGTGGAACGGACGGATGTTCATCGACACGGAGACGAAGCACGATGGCGCGCAGGCGATCCGCCTGGAGGTGAAGCCGGGCGAGACGGCGGTGCAGGTCTCCCAGAACGTGGGGCTCGACGACGCGGCCTTCAAGAAGGCCGGCGGCAGGTTCCGCCTCTCCGCGTGGCTGAAGACGGGCCACTCCGCGCGCCCGAACAGCGTGAACTACTGCTTCCTCGGGTCGTCCCGTGGGCAGGGTGGCTCGCTGACGTTCCCGAGGCCGGAAGAGGGGTGGAAGCTCGTTTCGAGCGAC
>JBJEWG010000096.1:0-15586 GCA_051884935.1 Kiritimatiellia bacterium
AAGGGGGGGGGGGGGGGGGGGGGGGGGGGGGGGGGGGGGGGGGGGGGGGGAATATCGACATGAGGCGAGGTGAGTCATGTGGATATAAAGAAAGGCGTGGCCTATGCCACGCCCTTCGTCCGAGATTCACTCGCTTCGGCGATCTTTACTCGTCCTGAAGGTCCTTGATGGCCGCGGCCACGTTCGCGAACAGTTCCGGCAATTTGGCCGCAGGAACCGTCGAAAATGCAAGGCGAATCAGCCCGGAGAGCACAATCGTCCCCGTGGAATACTTCTCGATGAGGTGCCGCCGCACCCGCTCGGCGTCCACGCCAATCGGCTTCACGCACATGAAGTAGCCGCTGTTGAACGGCATAACCTCAAACGCATCCGCCCAGGCCGCGTTCTTCTTGAGCAGACGGCGAATCGCCGTGTAGCGGCCCTTGAGGACGTTGTACTTCTCGCGCTTCTGCCTGCGGTAGTCCTTGTCGGCCAGCGCCGCAATCGCGATGTTCTGGCCGATGGCCGTCACGTTCGAGACGCAGCTGCGCACGTTTCCGGCGGCCTTCGCCTCCAGGGCCCGAAGCTGCTCGGGCGTGGCCCCCTTGAACGCGAAGGAGATGAAGCCCACGCGGAGGCCCCACACGTAGTCCTCCTTCGTGCAGCCGTCCAGTTTGACGGCCAGCACGTTCGGGTCCAGCGTCGCGAACTCGGCGAAGAGCGACTCCTCGTGGATGCCCTTCTCGTAGACGAGCCCGAAGTAGGCGTCGTCGAGCACCACCACCACCTTCTTACCCGCATCGGCCGCGGCCTTGACGGCGGCGACGATCTTCGGCGCGTCGGCCAGCGTCGCCGTGTAGCCGGTGGGGTTGTTCGGGAAGTTGAGGATGAGGATCTTCTTCTCGCCGTCGCCCAGGAGGGCCGTCTTCAGGGAGTCCGCGTCGAACGCGCCGTCCCTGAAGGTGTTGAAGGTCTGGAGCGTGGCACCGCAGGCCTCCTCGAAGATGAGCGAGTAGTTGTCCCAGTAGAGGTCGGGCAGCACGACGGCGTCGCCCCGTCCGGCGAAGAGCTCGGCCGTGATGCGCAGGCCGTGCGTGAGGGCGTTCGTGACGACGGGGTTCGAGTAGAGAACGCCCTTGAGCGAGGGGTTCTTCTGTATCTGAAGCCGCTTCCACGTCTCGCGCAGCGCAGGGAGGCCGAAGCTGCCCGCGTAGAGGAACGCCTTTGTGCCCAAGTTGAGCTTCTCGGCGAAGCACTTCATCACGAGGGGCGATCCGTCCTCCTCGAACGCCATGCCGATCGTCGCGTTGATGGCGCAGGTCTTGGCCTCCGCGCCCTGCCCGAGAACACCGCCATAGGGGAAATAAAGGCGCTTGCCGGCGGGTGAAAGCAGATCCGCAACGGGGCCGAGCGTCTTGTTGAGCTGCCGAGCCAATACGTTCATAAGCTGTCTGACTGAATGTGCGTGTTTGATTCCGAAAGCCACGTGGTTGTGAATTTCGGGCGCATAGTATAGCAAAAACGCCGCGCTTCGGGCACAGCGTACCGCCCTTTTGCGTCAGAACGAATAGCGCACGGTGAACGTGCAGCAGCGGCCCGCGCCGGGATAATACGACGACCCGTAGGTCGAATAGTTCGCGTAGTTCCTGTCGAACAGGTTCGAGACGTCGAAGGCGAAGACGAACCCGCGTAGACAGCCCGCGCTCGGCTCGTACTGCACGCCCACGTTGAAGATGCCGTAGTCCGGGATGCGGTCGTATCGGTTCGAGAAGTCACTCGCCGAGACCTGCTTGGCGCAGTACTGGTAGCCACCGCGCACGAAGCACTCGTCCCAGAGCCACACGCGGCCATCGAGGCGAATCTGATGGAGCGGCACGAGGGGGACGTACTTTGAATTATAGGCCCCCTCCTCGAACTTCGCCGAGACGAGCGCGTAGCGCAGGTGAAGGCCCGCAACCTTCTCCCTCTCCCAACCCACGTGGCCCTCCAGACCCTGCCGCAGCACCTTGTCGTCCGAATTGACGTTCGCGTAGCGTCCCGCGTCGTAGAACACCTCGTTCTTCGTCTCGCTCACGAACAACACGCCGCCGACGTTGAAATCGTCGAGGAACGTCCACTCCCCGCCCCAGTCCACGGAGTAACCGCGCTCGGGTGAGAGAATGTCCTTCGGCACGTAGAGCCCCCGCGGATTCGTGTACCAGGGCGTCTCGTCGAGGAACGGATTCCGGTAGAAGCGGCACCACCGGGCGAAGAGCTTCGCCTCCTCCACGGGCCGCCAGTTCACCGCGCTCTCGTAGGCGCAGAGGTTGTCGTTTCGCGCGGCCTTGTCGGCCTGTTCGTTCCGCGCCATCGCGCGCTCAAGGCGCGCGCCAAGCACGAACGACAGCTCGTCCGTCAGAAAGAACTCGTCCTGCACGAACGCCCCCGCCACCCAGCGCGTACGGTCGGGCTTGTCGAGAGACGCAAGAGACCCCGAAGAGCGTTCACGGCCGTGCTGGACGTCATAGCGCACCGTCCCGCCCACCGTGAGCGTATTGTCGAACGCCCCGATGCGCGCCGTGCGGATGTACTGCGGCGTGAGGCCAAACGAGTAGATGCCGCTTTCATACGCGAAGTCGTACCCATACGCGGGATAGTCGTAGTGCGCGTCGCTCGCGCGATGCGAGGCCGTGAACTCAAGTTTGAGAGCGTTCTCGTCGTTGAAGGCACTGTATCCCGTCGTATTGAGGCCGTAGGTGTAGAAGCGCGCATAGTCATCGGCATAGGTCGAACGCTGCGGATGATGTTTCCAGTCCCGACGCGAGAGGCCGCCGGGCAAGTCGTACTCGGCGTTGGAGTAGAAGGTCGAGACGCGCAGCCAGGCGTTCTCCCAGTTCTGCCGTACGCCGGCACTCGCGTTCCAGAGCGTGTAGTCCGATCGGTCACGAAAACCGGCGCTGTCGAGCCACCCGAAGTTCCCCCAGTAGGCGACACCCTCGTCGGCGAAGCCGCCCTTCGTGGAGAACGTCCCGCCATAGGTGTCCCAGCTGCCCACGCGGAGCTCGGCGGTTGTCCGGCGCGTGTAGTCGGCCGGCTTGGTGACGATGTTGACGAGCCCCGCCGAGGCGTTGTCGCCGTGGAGAACGGTCTGCGGGCCGTGCAGCACCTCCACGTGGTCGATGGAGCCGAGGTCGATGCGCGAGAGGTTCGGCGCGGACATATCGGGATTGTTGAGGCGTTCGCCGTCCACGACCACGAGCGCGCGGCCGAACGAATTCTCACCATAGCCGCGCATCGCGATCTGCGCGAGCGCGGGGTTCTCCCCTCCCAGACGTCGCACGCCCACGCCGGTGACATGTTCGAGGAGTTCGGTTGCGTCGCGCGCGCCCGAAGCCGCGATCCGGTCTCGCGAGAGCGTTTCGACGAACTGCGGCAACTCAAGGGACGTCCTCTCCAAACGCGAGGCCTCGACGACGATTGGCGGCAGATTGGTCGCCAGCGATGCGGCAACCAGAAGGTTGGTCAGCATTGTCCGTGTCCTTTCCCCTCTTGCGCGGAGGGTCTATGACTGCGGAGCGGAGCGTCTTCCGACTTACGGCCTCACCTTCAAGCCACCCTTCGCAGGCCACCCGGCCCACTGGATTGCGGCCTGTCGTATCCGATCACGGCTGCGCGACAGCGCCCGATTCCCACGGGCTTCCGTTTTCCGCTTCGCGAAAACGGGCGCGTAGTATACCGCATCCCCTGCGGATGTCAACCGCCCTTCTTCGGGCCCTTGCCGTCGGTCTTCTTCTGCGGCGGCGGCGCCCGGCGCGGATTCTGCTTCGGCTTCGGCGGCTTGCCGGGGAAGACCCTGAGCGCGAACGCCCGCGCGGGGACCAGGTGATCCCACGCGAACGCCTGATTGTACTCGTTCGCCGGCGTCACCGGCACCGCGACGTGCACGCCATTGACGACGGCGGAGGCCGTGATCACAACGTTCGTGGGCTCACAGGGCGCCTGCAGCTTGCAGACCGCCGTCACGTCCATGCGGTTCGACGACGCCGGAATCACGTTGGGCACGAACTTGACGGCGGCGTTCTCCTCAAGCGTCACCGAGCCGTCGAACCCGTCGCGGCGGATCACCGAGAACCGCACGCGCTGGCCACCCCACCAGGACCTGAGAGCGACCCCGCTCTTGTGGCACCACACCTCGCAGCGCGGCGCGGGGCGATGCAGGCGCAGCGTGTAGAAGTAGTCCGCGCCGCCCCGACCGGACTCATCCTCCACACGAAACTCATACCGCCCGGGCGCATCGAACTTCACACGCCCCACCGGGTCGCATTCGGCCTGAATCACGCTCCCGAGATGAACCGCGTTCGTGACGTCATCGACGCGGGCGATCTGCGTCTTCCCCTTCCACACCGTGACGCGGGCGTCGAGCGGCGACCCCGCGCGGCGCGCCAGAAGGTCGAAGGCGAGCTCGCATGGCTCCTGCACGGTGAAGGCGTGCCGACACGCCCTGCCGGGCTTCGCGACCACGCCGTCGTAGCTCTGCACGAGCGCATCCGCCGGAATCTCCCAGCTCGGGAGCGGCGAGAGCGAGAATTCGCGGGGGGAAGGCGACCACGCCCCCTCTCGCACGTCGATCGTGTAGGTGAAGTCCTCGCGCCCGCGATAGAGATTGTCGTGGACTTCGAGCGTATACTCATCGTCCGCCGGGGCCGTGAAGGTGAGCACGGGGTCTGGGTGGTAGTGGAAGTCGTCCGCAAGGGCGAGCTCGCGCCCCTGACGGTCCACGATGCGCAGCACGGGGTTGAAGAATCCGGGCACGGCGTCGCCGATGTAGGGCTGGAACTCGCGCGCCGTGGCGCGCAGGGTGATCGTGCGCCCCTTCGCGAGCGGGAACACCCAGCGGTCCGTCGAACCGGGCATGATCTGCCCGTCGAGCACGCAGGGGATGTTCGTGACGACGGGCGTCTCTGGCTGCTTTCGGTGCGGCGGCACGTAGAGCGGCTCGATCACGCGCGGCGCGGCGGAGACGACAAGGGGACGCGGCGGCGAGAACCCCTGCGGGCTGAACACCCGAAACTCCCGCGCACCCGGCTTCGCGTCCGCGTCGGCGGCCACCGTGACCAGCAGCTTCTGGCTCAGCGCGGGGGACATCTGCAGCGCGTTGCGCGGCGTGTAGAGGAAGTGCTCCACCAGCGCGAGCTTCCCCACGTCGAGCTCGCCGAGCGCGAAGTACCAGCGGTTCGACCGCCAGTCGCTGAAGTGCTCGCTCTCCACCGGCAGGCGCGGCTGCGTGCGGTCGCCCGTCGTCGCGATCTGATCCAGCCACTTCACCATCCAGCGCCGCTGCTCGCCCACCGGCGGCGGGAAGTTCGGCACGAACTCCACGTCGAGCACATGGACGCCCTCGCCCGCAATCGCGCCCTTGATGTTGCCGAAGAACTGCCCACCGACGATCAGCCGGTTCGTCGTCCCCGCCTGCACGCCCGCCGGATAGATGTACCCGACGTACGGGTCGGCGCCCCGCGCGCACAGGGCGGCCAAGACGATCAGGATAGATGCAAGTCTTCTCATTGTCCTCTCCACCGTGCGGGTCCCCTATGCGTAGATTTCCTTCAGCCGGCCGTGTTCGGAGGACGGCGGCAGGATGGTGAACTTCTTGCCGACGTCGTTCGGCATCTCGCCATCCGGGTCGATGCCGCAGCGTTCGTAGATCGAGCCGAGGAAATCAACGGGCGAGACGGGGCGCTCGACGACGGTCGAAGCCGTCTCGTCGCTCCTACCGACCACGCAGCCCCCCTTGAAACCGCCGCCGGCGATCAGTGCGTTGAAGCACTTCGAATAGTGGTTGCGCCCCCCGTTCCACGGCGGATCGCGATCGATCTTCGTCGTGCGCCCGAATTCGCCGCTCACCCAGACGACCGTCGAGTCGAGCAGCTTGCGGTCGGCGAGGTCCGTGAGCAGCGCGGCGAGCGCCTGGTCCGTCTCGGCCGTGCGGTTGCGCATCGTCTCGAAGTGGCGCTTGTGGGAATCCCAGCCGGACATGTTGACGGTGATGTACGGCACGCCGTACTCCACCAGGCGGCGCGCGGCCAGCAGACTCTGGCCGATGTGCGTGCGCCCATAGCGGTCGCGCGTCTCGGGCGTCTCCTGCTTGAGGTCGAACGTGCGCGCGGCGCTACCCTCGATGACGTGGCGCGCCTTCTCGCCCGCGGCGAGGTATTCGCGGAAGCGGGCGTCCGCGCCGAAGGCATCGACCATCTTGAGCAGGTCGAAGCGGCGGGACATCTCCTCCGGCGTGAGGCCCCCCGGCGGCACGATGCCGTCCACGACGAACTGCGCCCCGTTCGGGTTGCCGCCCGTCACGAGCGGCGCGTATCGGTCGCCGAGGAAGCCGACCTCGCTGAACCGCCCCTTCGCCTGGGTGAGGATCACATACGGCGGCAGGTCGCCCGCATAGGACTTGTCGCGCACCTTCATCATCGCCATCACCGCGCCGATGGCGGGGAACACGTCGCCGCCGCCGGGGTTGCGCCCCGTCTGCATCAGATAGGTCGCCGTCTCGTGCCCCGCATGCGGATGCGTCATGGAGCGGATGACCGAGAAGAGGTGTCCGCACTTCGCGAGACTCGGCCACCACTCGTGTATCTCCAGCCCCTTCACGTTCGTGGGGATGGCCTTCAGCCCGTTGTTGTAATCGACCGAGGCCTCCGGCTTCGGGTCGAAGGTCTCCAGCTGGCTCGGGCCGCCCCAGAGCCACAGTTCAATCACGCTTTTGGCAGGTTTCATGTTCAAGGGCCCTCAATGCTGGAAGAAGAACTCACGGGAGTTCAGGAGGCACCAGGCGAGATCGCGGGGGAAACGCCACTTCTCGGGGCCCGCCTTCAGGCCGCCGAAGTGCGCGAGCAGATCCGCCTTCTCCCGCCGCGTCGGCGCGCGGGAGTAGAATCGCCAGTAGAGGTCCTGAACGATGTCCCCCATGCTCTGGCGCCGATACTCGCGGCCATCGACGATGCGCCCGAGGCGCTGGAATATCCGGCCGGAGTTGAGCAGGTAGAGGCGCTGCTTCGCGGTCACCTCGTTGTGCCGTTCCGAGAGCTGCCCCGTGTCGCGCGCGGGCCGTCCGAAGAGCAGCAGAAACGCATTCGAGATCGAACCGTCCTCGATCAGCACGCTCCGCCGGTTCTTCGGGAGGAAGGTGAACGGCTCGGGGGCGATGGACTGGTAGTCGCGCCCCGAGTCCGTCAGGTCGCAGATCACGTCGTCCAGCACTTCCGCGTCGAGGCGGCGGTACGGGAAGTCGCCCGTCACGGGCCCGCGCTCGTAGCGGGCCGAGAGCGCAATCGCGCGGACGAGCGGACGCAGGCGGTAGCCGCCGTCGATGAACGCCTTCACGTGCGCCGGGTCCGGCTTCTCCATTCCGAAGAACCAGTAGTCCACCCGCTGCACGAACGCCTTCGCGAAGTCGTCCCGCCACGCGCCGAGCAGCTTCTCCACGAACGCGGCGCGCCGGTCCTCGCCTTCGACCAGGAGGATTTCCTCCTTCCACTCGCGCGTCGACTTGATGCGCACGCACGCGAAGTACCCCGCCAGCTCCCTGCGCGTCTCCTCCGAGAGCTCAGCCCACTCCTTCCCGAGGAACGTGCGCGCGGCGATCTCGGCGTACCCCTCCGGCGTCCGCCGCGCGGTCGCGCGCAGGAAGTTCGCCTCGGCGTCGCGGAAGTCGCTGCCCGTGGCCATGAGCATCGCCCGCGCGAAGTGGTCCCACGGCTCGTCGTTCTTCACGAAGGCGCGGATGCGGCGGTGGAAGACGTAGACCGCGTTCGGCCACAGGTTGATCGGGAACTCGCTCTTCACGCGCAGAACGTCGCAGAAGCGCATGGACCAGTAGTCCGCGAAGGAGTCCGCCGCCAGCAGCTCGTCCACGAGCGCGCGCTTCCGGTCCGGATTCGAGGAGAAGACGTACCCCTGCGCCTCGACCTTGGAGGGCAGCCGCCCCGCGAGATCGATGTACGCACGCCGCACGAACACCGCGTTCGAGGCCCGCCCGTCCGCCTTCTCCCACGGCTGGTCATCCGCCTCGCCCGCCGCGACGGCGGCCCCCGCAGCACCGAAGAGGTTCACGCCGGCGAACGCCGGCAAGCCCGCCGTCGCCACCGTTCCACCAAGGAAACTCCGTCTCGTCCAGCTCATAGACACTCCTTGCACGCCATCTTCGACCCGCGCGCTCCCTTGAAAGTAGGTGGAAACGACGCGGGAATCTACACGCGCGAAGCCGTCACCGAAGGGCCGGTCGGCCGCTCGGCGCCGAGAAGCTCCGCATCTGGTACGGCCCGAGCTTCAGCGTCGGACTCGTGGCGTCGCCGCCGAAGAGCCCGTCGCCGAACCGCTCGCCCGAGACGAGGTCCCGCGTCTTCGCGGGCATCTCGACCGTCACCGTCGCCGCACGGGCCGCCGTGTTGACGACGTAGAAATACGTCCGTCCGCGGAACGTGCAGGCGCGCACGCGCACGTCCCCCACGGCGGCGACATCCTCCATCACCACCGCCGGCAGCGCGCGGAACGCCTGGATGAACGGCACGAGCTCGGCCTCCATGCCGTAGGTGCCGATCAGGAAGCCACCCTTCGAGAGCCCCAGCACGTCGCCGAACCGCAGCGGCTCCACGAAGTGACGCAGGGCGTGGACGCCCGAGGGGTTGATGGTCGAGACGCGCCACGCGCACTCCCTCAGCCACTCGCAGGAGAGCGTCCCCTTCGTCCCCGCCCCGATCGGGCTCTCCCAGTACCGGTCGTGCTGGTGGACGAGCGGGTAGGCCGCGCCCCGAAGGTTCGCGTAGAACCCGGGCAGCGTGTCGAGCACACGCTGGTGGTCGCGGGCGGCGGGCGAGGCGTAGTGCCCCTCGCCGGCCCAGCGGTAGTCCGCCGGCACCATCGTCTGGCCGAGGATCACGTTCGGCGCCTCCTTTGTGATCCGCACGGGGTCGAGCCCCGCGCCGCGCCAGGCCAGGGTCATGAAGTCGGGCCGCGTGAAGTCCGGGTGGCGCGCGTTCGCCGGCACCATGTAGTTCAGCCAGAGCTTGAGGTCGGGACGGCGTGCGGCGAGCTTCCGCGCCTCCTTCACGTAGAAGTCCGTCACGATGTCGCAGCGCCACCGTAGCCACTCGTCCCACGCGGTCGCGCGCAGCCACTTCGCGTAGGCCCGCCCGCGCAGCGCCCCCGTCTTCGCGTCCGCCGGGATTTCAAGCCCCTTCGCCTTCGCGAACGCCTCGACGGTGTAGTCGTTGTAGCCGCTCTCCTCGTCGCCGAACCAGAGCAGGCAGTGGCGCGTGAGGTGCATGCACACGCCCTTGAAGCTCGGGTGGTCGGCACCCTGCTCGACCAGCGCCTCGATGATGCCGGCGATGTGCCGCCGCACCTTCGGGTGGTGGAAGTTGAAGTTCGGCGGCGTGTCGTGCCACCCGCCCCAGTTCGGCCGCCCCGTGTCGTGGATGGCGATCACCGTGTCGTGCAGCGAGCCGTCGGACATCGACGCGCGCGTGACCAGCCCATCCGGCACCGGCATCGTGTTCGGGTTGACGGTCGGCATCAGGCCAAGCCCCTCGCGGTCGAACTTCGCGTACCACGCGCTCAGGAAGTCTGGCGCGTGGTGGCGCGGGTTGTACGCCTCGCCGATCAGCCCGTGGTACCACGCCCCCGGATAGGCGAAGAGGTTCTCGCCCGTGAACTTCATCAGCGCCGCCGTGCGGTCGATCAGATCGTCCAGCTCCTCCGGCAGGTAGCCGTTGGACTTCGAGACGGCGAAGTCGTAGCCGATCGCGGGGTCCTCGAAGTAGAGCGCGACCGTCCGGTTCCAGCCCGCGCGCTCGGCCTCGCGCCCCATACGGCTCTGCCGCGCGTCCAGACGATCCGCATTGAACGCCTGGAAGTCGTTCCAGGCACGCGCGAGGCCCGAGGGCGGCGGCACGGGCTCCGGCTCGTGGATCTCCGCCGCCGGCAGGGCCGCCCCCCTCACGCGGTAGACGCGCACGGCCGAGACGGCCGCCGGCGCCCCCTTCCGCGCCGTCATCACCACCAGCGTCACGTCGGGGTCGCTCGCCCAGTAGAGCACGCGGTGCGTGAGGATGCGCCCCGTGTTCGGGTACTCGTCGCCGGCCGCGTAGCCCACCTGCATCGTGTAGTCGCTGGAGGACTGCCGCGACTTCTGGATGATCAGGTCCGCCGTGCGGCGCGCGTCGTCCGGGTAGTCGATCTCGAACACCCAGAGCGGCGTGTTCGTAGTGATATTGAACCTCAGCGCGTAGCGGTCGCCGGTGTTCGGCCCCGCCTCCAGATAGGTCGTGCCGCCCAGCCGCTTCGTCGTCACCGGCCCCACCGCGCGGAAGCGCGCCGCGTCCAGCGCGCGATCCATCTTCAGCGACTGGACGAGCTCCAGGTTGCCCAACACGCCCGGCGCCCGCAGCGCCTCCCGCGCCGCCTCCCCCGTCAGCTCATACGGATTGTCGCACCGCAGCACGGAATAGGGCACGCAGCCGTAGAACCACGTGCCGTCCGTCGCACGGATCTCGTAGTCGCCCGCGGGCAGGTTCACCAGCAGCTTCGCCTCCTTCGGACCCACGGCGTTCCGATACCGCGCGACGACCGTGCCGGACGCATCGCAGATGCAGTACTTCAGCCCGCCGAGGTCGCACCCGCCGGGACTCGTGGCCGTCACGCTCACCGTGTGCTGCGTATCCGCGAGCGAGTAGCACCCCGCCGCCTTGATCTCGATTACGCTCGCGCGCCGCCAAATTTCCCGTATCTGCTCGTCCGAGAGCGGCGCCGAATAGATCCGCAGATCGTCGATGAGGCCGTCGAACTGCTGGCCGTCGCCCTGCCCGCCCACGAAGAAGGACGTGAAGACCTGGCGGTTGAAGGTGAGCAGGTCCCGCGCCTTCAGCGCGGCGATCATCGGCGACTCGCCGTCGCTGGCGGTGCGGCCCCCCGTCCCGTTCATGTAGACCCTCACGCCCGCCTCGTCCCACGACACCGCGAGATGCGTCCACTCGTCCCGCGCCGGGCTCGGCCCTGACCACATCTGGTAGGCGTCGTCGTCGTCGCTCTGGTCCGCGCGGAACCGGTCGCCCCACCACCAGAACCACAGCCGGCCGGACCCGATGCGCTCGCCCTTCGGCGGCTCGTTCGCGAAGAGGACGCGCCACTTCTCGCCGCCGTCCGGCCTGCGCCCCCGATCCGCCCATTCGCGCTTGAACCACAGCGACACCGTGCCGCGCTCGGGCACGAGATTCCCCTTCGCCTCATACTCCAGCACGCTCTTCGCCCGTTCCGTCAGCCGCACGGCCTTGCCGAACCTGCCCTCCGCGAACTCCAGCCCCTCCGCGCGGCGCGGCGCCTTCGCCCCCTTCGCGCGCACCGCCTCGGCCGTCCCGTCGAACGGCGCGTGGAACAGCAGCTCGGGCGCCACGCGGCGGCGCTCCGTCTGAACCGGCAACTCCGCCAGCGTCGCGTACCTCGCCCCGTAGAACGCGAGCGGACCCTCCTTCGCGGCCTTCGTCAAATCCCAGCGCAGATGCAGCGTCTGCACCTGGTCCGAGACGAGGGCGACGAACGGGTAGACCTTCCGATGCCCCTTCGTCTCCACCTTGCGGTTCCGGTAGTAGTGGAGATTCGGGCCGTGCCCCTCGAAGTACGTCACCACCTCGGTGCCCCGCACGCCCCCCAGCTCCGTCTGCAACGTGCAGTCCACGCCGCGATACGGCTTCGGGTCGAAGTTCGCGCTCGTGAAGACCAGCTTCGCCATGCCGGCATCGAACGCCGCGCGCGCGTCGATCACGAGATGGTCCACCGCCTGGGAGACGACGAGATGCTTCCCGAATGGACCGCCCTCCGTGTCGAACGCCAGCAGGTTCCGCCCCGCCGCATTCACCACGCGCACGCGCCCGCCCTCCGAGACGACCCGCGTCTCGCTCCACGGGCACCCCGGGAACGACACCACCTCTGCGGACGCGGCGCACACTGCGGCCACGCACCCAAGCACGAACTGCCAATATACTTTCATGCGGCGGATTATATCAAACCCGCCCCACGCCCGCGAGAATCAAATACACCCGCCCGGGGGGCGTGTCAGCGGATGAACACCGTCGTGCCGCGCGAGACGGAGACCTTCAGCAGCCCGCCCTCCAGCGCGAGCCGCCACGAACGGGGGCACCCCTCGGCCAGGCGGAACGTCACGCCCGCCAGAGCCTCCGCAGGAATCCCCGTCAGGTCCGCCAGCACCCGCGCGCGCGGCTGCGGCTCGCCGTTCAGCTCCACCGTCACCACCGCCCCCGCCGGGAACGCGAACGGCCCCGTGAGCGTGAGCTTCGCCGCCGGGTTCGCGAGGTCGAACGTCCACGTCTCGCCCGTGAGCCGCGTGCCGACGTCGGCCGGCGCCCTGAGTCCGCCCGCCCCCGTCACCGAGAGGTCGCTCGCGATGACGGGCGCCACGTCGTGCGACGCCACCACCTGCGCCACGCCGCCCGCGATGCCCAGCACGCCGTTGAACGTCATCGGCCGCGGGGCCTCCGGCTCGGCCGCGCCCGCCACGCGAACCTTCTCGAAGCGCATCGTGCAGTAGTAGCCGCCGTTGCGCGCCCAGAGGCCGAGATAGGCCTGGCCGGACGGGAACTTCTCCGCCAGGTCGTCCTTCGCCGTCGTGTTCGTGAACACCAGCGGCTCCCTCCCCTCCTGCGCGAAGGTGCAGACGAGCTTCTCCAGGTCCCACGTCATCGTCACGTGGAACGGCTTCGCCCTGTCTCTGGCGTTGTTCATCACGTAGACGCTGTTGCTCGTCACCGTGCCGAGCTGGTGGTTGTCCTTCACCCAGCAGATTCTGTTGGCGGTCGGCATCAGATAGGCCTGCAGGCCGTAGGCGCCGGCGTTGTTGATGCGGTTGCCCTTCTCGTCGTAGCTGAACGTGCCGCCGTAGGTGCCGGTCTCCTTGTCGTGCAGCGCCAGACAGAACCCGTCGCCCGGATTGTCCCCCCACGGCTCGTGGATCGAGAAGTCGAACGACACCTCGAACGGCTTCGTCACGTCCAGCGGCGCGCGCCGGTTCAGGCAGTTGTTCGAGCTCTCCCTGCCGCCGAGGTCGAACGTCATCCCGCCATCGTCCACCACAATGGACGCGAGGCCCGCGTGCCACCAGTCGCTGTCCACCCCCGGGAAGTGGAGGGCGGCGCTGACGGGCGCGACGAACCCCGCCGACTCGGCCGCCGTGGCGTCGCCCGCGACCAGCCGCCCCGTAAAGCCCGTCAGGTCCATGCGCGGCCACTCGACGCCAGCCTCCCCCAGCGCGATGGCACCCGTCCCCGTCACCGCGCCGAGATCGGCGTGGCGGCCGTCCCACGTGGAGAGCAACCGTATGGGCAGATGCTCCCACTCTCCGCCCAGCGCCTTCATCTGCACCCAGAGGATTTCCCACCCCGTCTCTTCGAGGAACCAGATCGTGATCGGGTGCCGCCCCGCCGTGAGCGGCACGTTCTCCGCCGTCCCCCAGACGTTGTGGCTGCCCTCGGCGACAGTGGCCACCGTGTTGGTGCCGTCGAGGATGATGCACGCCGCGTCGTCCGCCGCGGCGCGGAAGCCGTAGAGCCCGTCCGCCTCGATCTCGACGTACCCCGTGAACTTCGCCACGAAGTGGTCACGGGTACTGCCGAACGTCTTGCAGAACGCGCCGTTCCTCCCGCCGCCATCGGCGTCGCCGCTCCCCGTGTAGAACGTCTCGCCGAAGGCCGCCATGTCGCCCACGAAGCCCGGGTCATGCTCCTCGGCGTAAGCCCGCGCCGTCGCCATCTTCCCCGCGTGGTTGCTCCCCGTCCAGGCGCTGCTTGAGAACCACGCCTCCAGCTTGAGGCCCGTCGTGAGACTCCGATACGGCAGCACGCTTACGGTCGAGAAGCTCGTGAGCGCGAGGCCCGGGCTCTCGAACCCGTCCTCCACCTCCACGTCCCCGGCGGTGATCTCCAGCCCCCCCGCGAACCTCGCCTGGCTGCCGAGCCGCCAGGGCACTTCGGTCGCCTCGTTCAGCACGCCCCTGCCGTCCACGAAGCCGTTGAACGCGGACGCCCCCGCGCGCGTCGCCCCCTGGAACGTCACCGTGCTCTCCGCGGGATTGACGATCGACCCGCCGCCGTACGGCAGCCACACGCTCGCCGCCGGAACCCGGTTGAGGTCCAGCGTCGCGCCGACCGCGATCTCGATCACCCCGCTCGGCGCCGTCGGCTCCGGCGCCGTGCGCTTCACCGTGCCGCCCTGGATCTGCATCACCGGCACGTCCGGGCGCCCGGTGATCGGCCTGCGCGGGAAGGCCTGCCCCAGCGTCAGCGTGCCCGGCCCCTTCTTGACGAGGCGGCCCCCCGTCGCGGAGAGCGTCGTGGCGAGCGTGAAGTCCTCGTCGCAGTTCACGACGACGATGTTGTTCGTGAGGGCCTTGTTGCCCGCGGAGCTCAGCTGGACGATCCTGTCGCCCGCCCAGCTGCAGGTCTTGCCGTTCCCGAAGCCGATCTCGATGTCGAACTTGTCATGCCCCGACACCATCTCCAGCGACCCCGTGAACGTGTTCTCCGGGCTCGTGAAGCGCACGCCGCCCTGGTCCGTGAGGCGGATGCCCCCCTCGCCCGTGATCGGGCCGTTGAAGACCGTGCAGACCGCCCTGTCCGACGCGCCGCAGGAGTGGAAGATGTTCGTGCCCTCGATGCGGAAGCCCGTCGCGTAGGACATGTTGGCGTTCTTGAAGTTGATGCGCGCGGGCTTGCCGCCCACGTTCCGCAGCGTCACGAAGTCCTTCGGGTTGGCCTTCGCCCCCACGCCGAAGCAGTCGTCGCCCCCCACGTCGATCCAGGCCGGCCCCTCGACGACCATCCCGCCCGTGTAGGAGCATCCCGGCGCCATGAACGTCATGTCGCCGTCTCCGCGCACCAGCACGCGGCGCGGCGCGCCCGTCCTGGGATTGTCCACGAGGTTCGTCACCACGAGACCGCTCAGCTCGCCGTTCGTGCCGCCCGCGTAGCCGAAGCGGTAGACGTCCCCGTAGGGCTCATACAGTCCGTTCAGATAGTGGCGGTCGCTGTCCCCGGGCGCGCCCAGCCAGAGATACGGCTGTTCCGAGAAATCGACGTCGTTCGTGAGGCCGCCTCCCGAAAGGCTGATCGAGACCCACGGCTCCGGCGCGCCCTCCGCCGGCGGCGTCACCTCGATGAAGTCCAGCAGCGCCGCCTTCATCGTCTCGCCGTTCAGCTTGTACGAATACTGCACGGAGATCCTCGACCCCGAGTCGCAGACGAGCCTGTTCGCGGCGGAGTACGCATGCGCGTTCGCCGCCGTGATCGTCACGTTCTGCACCTCGCCCCAGGTCGCGGCGGCAAACGCCACCACCCCCATGCACAAGAGACTGTTCTTCATCATTCCACTCTCTCCTATCCTTATTATAGTATACAGCCATCACCCGCTCCGCAATTGGGCAACCCGTTCCACCCATGGGCAATCATCCACCGCGCTCGCCGACAAAAACCAACCTCCACGAAGCGACATTAGAATCGCATTTTTCGAAGAGGTTGTCAACGTGAAAAGTGAAAAATATAGGGGGGGGGGGGGGGAATCA
>JBJEWG010000097.1:0-2890 GCA_051884935.1 Kiritimatiellia bacterium
GGGGGGGGTGGAAGGGAAGGTGCGAGGGTGGATAGGGAGTGGTGTGGGCGGGGGAGATGGGGTGGTGAGGGGGGCGAGAATACACATTTCTTCGCATTTCTTATATTTCTGATTGACAAAAAAAAAAAAAGCAAATTACACTGTTTTACGACTGCGGAAAAAGAGAGTGTCTTCTCGCGTGGTGGTCGTCGTGCCGTGAAGTTGTCGCATTGCGGTGGCTGTTATGGCGCGGTGACGGTCTTGAAGTTGTCATGTCGTGATGCACTATAATAAGGAATAGAGAAGGGAGCTTTATGTCCATCTTATCTGGTTTTGGTCCTAGGTCCGAAAGGGCGTCGGGTGTCGGGCGGAGGTTCGGCGGGGCGCTGATGGGGGCGTTGGCGCTGGGTACGGGCGTGGCGCTGGCCGACGAGTCCGTGCCCGAGGTGGTGACGGACGTCTCGGGGTATGTTGAGCTGACGGGGGGCGGCAGCAACAACGCGGGGGCGTTCGCCGGGGCGACGGGCTGGAGCGACGGGGCCGCGCCGGGCGGCGGGAAGGACTACATCGTCCAGAAGAACCGCATTCTTCGCACCGCCGGCGGCGGCGGTACCTTCGCGGGGCGGTCGCTCACGCTCGACAACGGCCGCATCAAGACGGCCGGCGATGCGTCCGGCTACACGCTCACGATCAACGACCTGCACATGTACGGCGGGCGGATCGAACAGTCCACGGGGGGCAGCACGAAGACCGTCGCGGGCACGATGCACGTGCGCGGCACGGCGGCGAACCCCTCCCGCATCAGCGGCTGTTCGGGCCGCACGCTTCGGATCGACTCGATGCTGGAGGGCGACGAGACCGGCGTCGTGAAGGTGATGATGACCGAAGAGGACGCGAGCAACATGAACTCCGGCTTCTTCGACTGCTGGTTCAACGTGGCGAACGCCGCCACCTACAGGGGGTGTTTCCGTGTGGAGGCGGGCGTCTCGACGACGGAGTGGGGCCACCGCATCGCGCTGTGCGCGTCGAAGCTCGCCAACCTCGGCGCGGGCGACCCGAACGGGACTTCGGTGATCACGCTGAAGGACCGCGCGGCGTTCTACGGCTCGCAGGGGATGGCGTTCAACGACCCCGCCTACTCCATCGCAATCGAGAACGGGGGCACGATCGGGGGGCGCCACACGTCGGGCGCGTCGGGCGTCGGCGTGACGTTCGACTGCGGCGTGGCGATTCGCGGCGCGACGGGGGCGGACGAGACGCTTTCCATCCTCGGCGATCGGGGCGCGGTGGCGCTGAACAACGTGAAGCTGGCGAACATCGCCGCCGTGGCCGTCGAGGCGGGCACGCTGCTGCTGGGGACGGACTTCGTGAACAGGGCGGACGCCGAGGTGAGGGTGGAGAGCGGCGCGGCGCTGGGCGGCACGACGGCGGCGGGCGGGCGCGTGACGCTGGCCTCCGGCGCGCAGCTGGCGCCGGGCTTCGGAGGCAAAGACGACACCTGCATCGGCCAGCTCGGCGTGGCCTCGCTCACGGTGGAGGCGGGCGGGCGGCTGCGCTACAGCGTCATCCGCCCCGGGGACGCGCTCTCCAGCGACTTCATCCGCGTCGCCGGCGACATCGAGAAGAAGTCAACGGAGCCGATCGAGATCATCTTCGACCGCTACCCGAACAGCCTCGCCGTCGGCACGCGCATTCCGCTCCTCTCGGCGGCGAACCTCGGCACGGGCATTCGACCGGAGGACTTCCGCTTTTCGTGTGCGGACTCGTTCCTGAACGTGCATATCAAGGGCGCGTTCGAGGTCGAGGAGATCGACGGCGCGCCGACGCTCGTCTTCGTGCAGTCGAGCGGCCCGGTCGTCACACTTGGGGGCTGGGACGGCGGCGGGGACGATTCCTGGGCGCATAAGAGGCGCTGGTCCAACGGGCAGGCGCCGAGCGCGGAATTCGACTATCTCGTGCCGGGCAACACGCTGCTGCGCCGCTCCACCTCCGGCGATCCCGATCGGTTCGCGGGTCGCTCCCTCTCGATCATCAACGGCGGCGACTTCGCGGTCTGCGGCCTGACGGCGCAGGTGGACGACCTGCGGCTCTTCTCGGGTGGCATCATCTCGACGCGCAAAGACGGGGACGCCAACCGCCTGAAGGGCGTGGCGACGGTCTTCGCCGCGAAGGGGAGTCCGTTCTGCTTCGAGATCGAGCGGGGAGGGGCCACTGCCACCCGCACGCTCAACCTCGAAGCGCAGTTCAGGGGCGCGGGCGATCTGTGCTTCCGCTACTACCACGCGCCTGAATCCCACGGGAAGTCGGGCGAGGCGCCGAACACGTTCTATCTCGTGACGGGGGACAACACGGCGTTCACGGGCGGCGTCGAGCTGCGCCAGCGCGCCGTGTGCGTGGACTTCAAGGACGAGGCCGCGATGGGAGGCCCCGCGCCGGCGTTCCGCGCGGACCGGCTGCTCTTCGCCTCGAACGCCACGCTGCGGTGCAGCAGGTCCTATGTGATGCGCGACCCCACGCGCGGCATCACGATTGGCATCGGGGGCGACCTGCCCGGGTTCGACGGTGGTACGATCGAAGTGCTGGAGGGGCAGACGCTGACCGTCTCGAACCGCATCGCGGGCGTGGGAGGAACGACCCTCCGCAAGACTGGCCCCGGCACGCTCGCGCTCTGCTGCGCCACGAACACGTTCAGCGGGCGGATCCGGCATCAGGAGGGCGTGATCGCCGTGGGGGCCGCCGACGCGGTGGCACAGGCCACGCTCCAGTCGCCGGCCGGCGCGCTCTGGCGCGTGGACGCGCCGGAGGGCATGACGGTCAAGTCGCTCGACGCCGTGCTGGCGCACGAGGAGGACGGCAACCAAGCGCTGCTGGTGCGGCCGCGCGCGTTCGCGACGCAGCAGACGACGGGGCT